>CAIVDX010000621.1 GCA_903904805.1 uncultured Rhodospirillales bacterium | reverse complement strand
GGCATCGTGACGGGACGCAGCCTGGCGACGCAGTGCCGCGAGCGGTTTCCGTTTCCGGTGGTGATCGCGATGTGGCTGGCCAGCGAGGTGGCGGCGATGGCGACCGACCTCGCGGAGTTCGTGGGTGCGTCGATCGGGCTCACGCTGCTGCTGGGCACGCCGCTGATCTGGTCGATGGTGATGACCGGGGCGATCACCTACGCGATCCTGCTGCTGGACCGGCACGGGTTCCGCCCGCTGGAGATCGTGATCAGCGTGATGGTGGGGGTGATCGCGGCGAGCTACGTGGCGGAGTTGTTCATCGCCGGGCTCGACTGGCGGCAGGTGGCGCTGCATGCGGTGGTGCCCTCGTTGACCGATGGCGGGGCGGTGACGCTGGCGGTGGGCATCGTGGGGGCGACGGTGATGCCGCACGCGATCTATCTGCATTCCAGCCTGACGCAGGGGCGCATCCGGGTGCGCGACGCGGCGGAGCGGCGCTTGCTGGTGCGGATGTCGGACCGCGAGGTGGTGATCGCGCTGGCCGGGGCGGGGCTGGTGAACATGGCGATGCTGGCGATGGCCGCGGCGGTGTTTCATGCCACCGATCATGCGGGGGTGGCCGATATCGAGGACGCCTATCGGACGCTGCAGCCGCTGCTGGGGCCGGCGGCGGCGGGGCTGTTCATGACGGCGCTGCTGGCCTCGGGGCTCTCCAGCTCGGTCGTGGGGACGCTGGCGGGGCAGGTGATCATGCAGGGCTTCGTGCGCATCCGCATTCCGGTGTGGGCGCGTCGGGTGGTGACGATGGTGCCGGCCTTCGTGGTGGTGCTGGCGGGGGTGGAGCCGACCTATGCGCTGGTGCTGAGCCAGGTGGTGCTGAGCCTTGTGCTGCCGGTGCCGATGATCGCGCTGGTGCATCTGTCGACCCAGGACGCGCTGATGGGGGAGTTTCGGCTGCGCGGGGGCTGGCTGTGGCTGGCGGGGCTCTGCACGGTGATGGTGATGGTGCTGAATGTCATTCTGCTGGCGCAGCTTGTCGGCGTGCCGATACCGGGATTGGGGAGCCAGTGATGTGAGCGACGTGAAGCGCCCGGTGCTGGAGGAGGCGGATCGGCAGGCGAGCCGGTTCGGCAAGACGCGCAGCGCGCAGTCCAGCGCGCTGCTGGAGGATTATGCCGAGCTGATCGATGATCTGCATGCCTCGGCGGGGGAGGCCAGGCCGACGGATATCGCGCGTCGGCTGGGGGTGTCGCACGCGACGGCGATCAAGACGATCGCGCGGCTGAAGCGGGAGGGGCTGGCGATGGGCGCGCCCTATCGCGGGGTGTTTCTCACCGAGGCCGGCCAGGCGATGGCACGGCGGGTGCGCGCGCGGCATCTGCTGGTGGTGGATCTGTTGTGCGCGGTGGGGGTGCCGCGGGAGGCGGCGGAGCAGGATGCCGAGGGGATCGAGCATCATGTGAGCGAGGCGACGCTGGCGGCGTTTGCTCGGTTTCTGGGCGGGTAGGGCTGCGCCGCCCGGTGAGGGAAGAATGTTCTCGCTTGAAAGAAAGAACCAAAGAACTTCTATAACTTTGCTGACGATTGGCCGGTGGCTCTGGAATCCCACGAACGGCACAGTAAGGTTGATGGACGCAGAAGGTCGACGCTGCGACGATGGGGGCATTCGATCGAGCAGAGTTCATGCAGCCGGTAAAGACCCGCATCGTTGATGCTGGCTACTTGCTACTACCTTAGAGTTTGTTTCCCATCGCTTGCGATGGCGGGAGAGTTTGTTTCCCATCGCTTGCGATGGCGGGGCCACGGGCTTGTGGTCGGCGAAGGTTTAAAAGTTCTTTGGGTCTTTCTTTCAAGAAAGAACATTCCTTCCTACCCCGCGAGCAGTTCCTCGGCATTGGGGTCGGCGGGCGCTGTGGCCCAGGCGAGTTCGACGAGGGTGATGGTGCGGCGGCCGGCGCCGTCGCGTTGGCAGACGATGAGGCCTTGTTCTTCGATGTAGGGTAGGACGCGGCGGGCGCGGGCGAGGGAGCGGGTGCCGTAGGCGCGGGCGATGGTGGGGTCGGACGGGCAGGGGGCGGCGGCGCGGGCGGCGGCGGCGAGCATCATGAAGATGGCCTGCATGTCTTCGGGGAGGATGGCGGCGCGGTCGGTGATGTCGGCCCAGATGGCGTCTTCGGCGGTGTCGCCGGTGTCTTGCGCGGAAATGCCGGCACGGGCGCGGGTGAGCATGCGGCGGAAGGCGGGCAGGTCGGGGATGTCGCTGTTGGGCATGGCGGGGCCGAGGCCTTCGATGCGGCAGCGGACCAGGAAGTCCTGATAGAGGACGCCGATGGCGCGGAAGCCGGCTTCGGGGTCGGCGAGGATGGCGGTGAGGATGCGGTCGAGCCGGGCGCGGCGTTCGGCGCGTTGTTCGGGTGAGGGCGGGGTCTCGGGCGGCTCGGCCGGTTTGTCGGCGGCGGCGGATTGCGCGGCGATGAGTTGGCTCAGCAGGTCGGGCGCGGGTGGGGCCGGGGCGCGGCGGGCGGGGCGTGGCGCCTCGGGCGGCGGGGCGGCGAGGATGATGGCGCTGGGGTTGTGCAGGCCCTCGCTGGGCAGCGGGACCAGGCGCTGGATGGTGTTGCGGGGCTGGGTGTCGGTGGCGCCGATGCGGATCGAGAGGGGGCGGCGGGAGAGGGCGGGGCCGAGGGCGACAAAATGCCCGCGCTCGAGGTCGCGGAAGGCCTCGGCCTGGCGGCGTTCCATGCCGAGCAGGTCGGCGGCGCGGGCCATGTCGATGTCGAGGAAGGTGCGGCCCATCAGGAAGTTGGAGGCCTCGGCGGCGACGTTCTTGGCGAGTTTGGCCAGGCGCTGGGTGGCGATGATGCCGGCGAGGCCGCTTTTGCGGCCGCGGCACATCAGGTTGGTCATCGCACCGAGGGAGAGTTTGCGGGCTTCGTCGGAGACCTCGCCGGCGATGGCGGGTGCGAAGAGCTGGGCTTCGTCGACGACGACGAGCATGGGGTACCAATGGTCGCGGCCGACCTCGAACAGGCCGCCGAGGAAGGCGCTCGCGCGGCGGAGCTGGTTTTCGGCATCGAGCCCTTCGAGGTTGAGGATGATCGAGACGCGGTGGGTGCGGGCGCGTTCACCGGCGAGTTGCAGGGCGTGTTCGGTGTGGGCTTCGGCATCGATGACGAGGTGGCCGAAGCGGTCGGCGAGTGTGACGAAATCGCCTTCGGGGTCGATGATGGCCTGTTGGACCCAGGGCGCGCTTTGTTCGAGCAGGCGGCGGAGCAGATGGGATTTGCCGGAGCCGGAGTTGCCTTGCACGAGCAGGCGGGTGGCGAGCAGTTCCTCGAGGTCAAGCGTGGCGGGGGCGCCGGAGGAGGTGCGCCCCATCTCGATCGCGATCGTCATCAGGTGCCTTGGGACGGTGGGCCGACGGGCTTACCAAGCGCGGTGCTGCCCGTCGAGGATATCAGCGGCTCCGCCCTCTCGTCGGCAAAGCTTCAGACGCGCTTTGGTTCTTTCTTTCAGGACAGACCCCGACCTGCAGCCCTTCAGATGAGCGCGTCGAGGCCGGAGAGCAACGCCTTCAACTGGGCCTCATCCCGAGTCGCGCCGAGAGCGGCGGTGGCGATGCTGTCGGCGTTGGCCACGGTGGGGCTGACGAGGGAGAGGAATTTGGCGCGGACGGCGGCTTCGTCGAGCGAGCGGGCGGGGTCGCCCAGCGCGTCGGTGACCAGCAGCTCCTGGCGGCTGCCGTCTTTCAGCGTGATGGTGACGCGGGAGGGCCAGACCCGGGGGTAGAATTCCTCGGTGGAACGGTCGGGCTCGACATGGACGAGGTTCATGAAGGCGGTGATCGCCATGGTGGGGTCGAGCCGGCGGGTGATGTCGGGCAGTTCGGCGGGGGCGAGGGCGGCGATGGCGAGGAGGTAGGCGATGGAGGTGAGGCGGTCGGTGCGGCTGGCGGTGCGGCGGTGGCCGATCATCGCCTGGTAGGCCTGGGGGACGCCGATGGTGACGGCGGCGATCTGGGCGGGGTCGATGCCGTCGCGCAGGAGCTGGCGGAAGCCGTCGAGCCCGGCCTGGGTCTGTTTGGCGGCGCAGACGGGTTTCATGCTGAGCGAGCGGACGGAGCCGTCGGGCGGCATCGGGGCGTCGAGATCGAGCGGGGTGATGCCGTGGACGCGGCGGATCCAGTCGCCATCGAGCAGCGAGTGGTCGCCGGAGAAGTCGGCGGCGGCGGCGTGGGCGGCGAGCGCGCCGGAGCGGGCGGCTTCACCGACAAGGAGCCAGCGCGGGGAGCAGCCCACCTGGGCGCCGCCATGGCCGCCGGCACCGCCTGAGATGCGGCACAGGGCGATGGCGAGTGCGCTGGCGGCGTGGACGGGGCCGAGGCGGAGCAGGCGGGCGGCGACGGCGGCGGCTCCGAGCGGGGCGAGCAGGTAGGTGGGCCAGATGCCGCGATAGAGGAGCGAGGGGCCACCCAGCGCGCTGCCCAGCCAGGTCATGATGCCATAGCCGGCCTGCAGGGCGGCGCCGAGATCGTCCGGCGCGACGCGCTTGCCCTGGGCGCGCAGGGCGGTGGCGAGGGTGAGTGCGGTGGGGATGAGGATGGCGCCGGGGGTGGTGCAGGAGAGGGGGTGGATGTCGTCGATCTCGGTGGCGCGGGCGAGGGCGACACGGGAGACGATCCGGCCCAGCGGGTCTTGCCCCAGGGTGGCGGCGAGCGCGGCGATGTCGCTGGCTTCCTCGAGTGTTTTGCCGGCAAGCATGGCGCCGACGCCGTCCAGCAGATGCAGGCGCAGGCGGGCCGCGCTCTCCACGCTGGCAGGCGCTTCGGCCACATATTCTCCCAAACGATCGAGCACGCCCATGGTCGTCTCCTGTTGCGCGGCACGTTGACAGCCAAACCCTGCCCCAGCACGTTGGGTGCGATCAAACACCGTTCTTGGCCAAGAACCAAGATGGCACTCATCAAGGTGTTACTTCGGGGGGGAGTTCAGCATGCACAAGCGGGCGGGATGGATGGCGGCGTTGGCGGCTGTCGGGCTGCTGTGCGGCGGTGCTGCGGCACGCGCCGAGGACGGCGTGAAGGTGGGGCAGTCGATCGCGGCGTGCCTGTGTTTTCTGCCCGCACGGGTGGCGGACCAGGTGGGAATTTTGAAGCGGCATGGGCTGTCGATGGAGCTGCTGATTCTGCGCGGGGATGCGCAGGAGATGCAGGCGCTGGCCTCGGGCGGGATCGATGTGGGGCTGGGGTCGGGGCCGGGGATCGGGCTGATCAGCAAAGGGGTTCCGGCGAAGGGGGTGGCTGTCATCGCCGACAGTCTGGCGGATATGGCGCTGATTGCGCCCAAGGGTGGTGTGACCAGCCTCGATCAGCTGAAGGGGCGCAAGCTGGGGGTGAGCTCGGCGGGGTCGCTGACCTATTGGCTGGCGCGGCGGGTGGCGTTGCATGAGGGCTGGGAGCCCACCGCGATCGCGCCGGTGAGCCTGGGCGATCTGGATGCGAACATCGCCGGGCTGAAATCGGGCGCGGTGGATGGCATCGTGTTCGGGGTGGAGGCGGGCTATCTGCTGGGCGATCTGGGGCAGGGCCAGGTGGTGGCGACGATGGACCAGATCGTGCCGAACTTCATTTCGCACGCGATGTTCGCGACGGATGCGATGATCAAGGATCGGCCCGATGTGCTGCGGCGGTTTGTCGAGGCCTGGTTCGAGACGATCGGCTGGATGGGCGAGCATCGCGCCGAGACGGTGGCGATCGCGACGGGTGTGACCAAGCTGCCGGAGGGTGTGATGGGGCGGACCTATGACACGGTGATGCCGACGATGTCGCGCACCGGGGTGTTCAATGCGGCGTCGTTGAGGTTGCTGGCGGACAGCTTTGTGGAGTTGGGGATGCTGCCCGGCGCGATCGATCCGGCGCCGTATCTGGACACGCGCTTTCTGCCGGGGGGCCGGTGAGCAACGCCGAAATCATCGCGCGGATGAACGAGGGGCTGCCGGGGCGGCCTGGCGTGGCGGTGTCGGTGCGTGGGGTGTCGCATCGGTTTGGCGCGGGGCCGACGGGATTGGCGCTCGATGACATCTCGCTGGATGTGCGGGCCGGCGAGATGCTGTGTCTGCTCGGGCCGAGCGGGTGCGGCAAGAGCACGCTGCTGTCGATCATGGGCGGGCTGACCGCACCGAGCGCGGGCGAGGTGTGGGTGGGTGGCGCGCGGCTGGTGGGGCCGCGGCCACGCACGATCGCGTTCGTGTTTCAGGAAAGCGTGCTGTTTCCGTGGAACAGCGTGATCAGGGACATGGAGATCGCGCTGGAGTTTCATGGCGTGCCGAAGCGCGAGCGGCGGGCGCGGGCGATGGAGGCGCTGGAGGCGGTGGGGATGGCGGATTTCGCCAACCACATGCCGGGTGAGCTGTCGGGCGGGATGAAGCAGCGTGTGGCGCTGGCCTCGGCGTTGAGTTTGCAGACGGATATTCTGCTGATGGATGAGCCGTTCGCCGCGCTGGATGAGCAGACGCGGATGATCCTGGGCGAGGATCTCTCCCTGCTGCTCAGCCGGACGGGCAAGACGATCCTGTTCGTGACGCATTCCTTGAGCGAGGCGGTGTATCTGGCGGATCGGGTGGCGGTGATGACCGCGCGGCCGGGGCGGATCAAGGCGATGGTGGATATTGACGAGCCGCATCCGCGGGTGCCGGATTTCATGACCGCGCCGCATTTTTCCGAGTTTCGCAACGAGCTGTATCTGCTGCTGCGCGACGAGATCAGGCGCGCGGTTCGCTGATGGGTGGGCTTGGCGATCGGATCATCCAGGCGGGGTTCGTGCTGCTGGCGTTGGCTGTGTGGTGGGGGCTGACATCGTTCGGGGTGGTGTCGGCGATTTTCCTGCCGGGGCCGGCTTCGGTGTGGGGCGCGCTGGTGGCGGCGATGCCCTCTGGCGAGTTCTGGAACGATGCGGGCGTGAGCGTGGGCAGCGTGCTGGTGGCCTATGGCTGCGCGGTGCTGGCGGGGTTCGCGGCGGGGATGGCGATCGGGCGGAACGGTTTCGCGCGGGAGGTGTTCGAGCCGCTGCTGGCGGGAATCTTCTCGGTGCCGCTGGTGATTTTCTTTCCGCTGATTTTGTTGCTGGTCGGCATCGGGCCTGGCTCGAAGATGATCTTCGCGGCGATTGGCGGGTTTTTTCCGGTGGCGTTGAACACCATCGCGGGGATCGCGCGGGTGGAGGCGCGCTATGTGGTGTATGCGCGCACGCTGGGGGCGAGCCGGGTGGCGTTGTTTCGACGCGTGCTGTTGCCGGCGGCGTTGCCGCAGATCGTGGCGGGGCTGCGGATCGGGTTCGTGATCTGCCTGGCGTCGGTGATCGCGGGCGAAATGATCGCCTCGGTGAGCGGGCTGGGGCATGCCATCCGTGAGGCGTCGGACCTGATGGAGCCGGCGCGGATGTTCGCGGTGATCGCGGTGGTGATCGTGGCCAGCGGGGCGGTGAATGCGGCCTTGTCGCGGGTGGCGCGGCGATGAGCGGGGTGGTGGGGGTGTCGTCAGGCCTGTCGCGCGCGGCGATGGTGCGGCTGGCGCGCTGGGGGGTGATCCTGCTGGCGCTGTGCGGCTGGCAGGTCGGCGCGGTCTGGCTCGATGCCGTGCAGATCCTGCCGACGCCGCTGTCGGTGGGTCGCGCGGTGGGCACGCTGCTGGGCGATCATGCGCTGGTGGGGGCGTTGGGGGCGACCTTGCTGGAGCTTGCCGCTTCGTTCGGGCTGTCGCTGCTGTTGGGTGGGGCGTTGGGCTGGGTGCTGGGCCATCACGCGCGGCTGGAGCGGGTGGGGATGCCGATCGTGCTGATGATCTACGCGATCCCGCAGATCACCGTGCTGCCGCTGTTCATTCTGTATTTTGGTCTGGGGCCGGCTGGGAAGATCGCGTTTGGGGTGTCGCATGGGATGTTTCCCATCGCGCTGGGGGTGCATGCCGGGATTCGCTCGGCGCGTCCGCATCTGCGGCGGTGGGTGATCTCGCTGGGGGCGAGCGCGTGGCAGCGATTTGTGCGGCTGTCGCTGCCGCAGATCATTCCGGCTGTGTGCACATCGATGCGGTTGGCGATGTCGATGACATTGCTGGGGGTGTTGCTGGCGGAGCGGTATGTGAGCTCGCTGGGGATCGGGTTTTATGTGCAGCTCTACACCAATGCGCTGCAGGGCGACGCGCTGTTCGCGTTGGTGTTCATGCTGGCGGCGATTGCGGTTTCGCTGAATCAGGCGGTGGGTGTGCTGGAGCGGCGCGGCACGCGGTGGCAGTCGTGATGGGGCAGGGGTGAGGGAGGATCGATGATCACGCAGGCGGGGCGGCGGGCGGCCATTGTGGCGGGGATGCGCGAGGATGGGCTGGAGGCGGTTGTTCTGGCGGGCAACGGGCTGCATCTGATCGATCACGCGAATCCTGTTGTGCATGCAACGGGATTTCAGGCGCTGGGCGAGGCGGTGGCGGTGCTGCGGGCGGATGGCGCGTGCATCTTGCTGCTCGGCGGGGCGGATGAGCAGGCGCGCGCGGCGCAGACGATCGAGGAATGTCTGTGTGTGGGCACCGAGGATCTGGCGGCGAGCCTGGCGGCGTTCGGCTTTCCCGCCGATCGGCTGGCCTGGGTGGGGCTCGATGCGATGCCGACGCGGCTGGCCGACGGGCTGGCGCGGGCGGCGGGCAGCGCGCGCGGCTGGGACGCGCGGTTCGATCATCTGAGCGCGGCGAAGACGGCCGCCGAGCTGGATGCGGCGCGACGGGCGACCGCGATTGCCGAGGCGGGCTATCAGGATTTGCTGACCATCGCGCGGGATGGCGTGCGGGCGGGCAATCTGCGGGAGTGCGACCTGGCGGTGGAGCTCAATCTGCGCATGAAGGCGTTGGGCGCGGATGCGAGCTTTCTGATGTTGAACTGTCTCCCGCGGGCGCCGGCGGTGATGCCGTCATCGGAACGGGTGCTGCAGGCGGGCGACATGATCCTGGTGGAGCTCTCGCCGAGCGTGGAGGGGCAGTTCGTGCAGATCTGTCGGACCGCGTTTGTCGGCGAGCCGCCGGCGGCGCTGGTGGCGGATTACGCTTTGTTGACCGAGGCTTTGGCGGATGGCATCGCGGCGGTGCGGCCGGGCGTGCCGGTGAGCGCGATCTGCGATGCGATCGATGCGCGCACGGCGGCGGCGGGGTATGCGGCCTATTCAAGGCCGCCGCATCTGCGCCGGCGGGGGCATGGGCTGGGGTGCGGATCGATCTGGCCGGGGGATGTGGCGTTCGACAATCCGTTGATGCTGCAGGAGGATATGCTGTTCGTGGTGCATCCCAACCAGCTGCTGCCGAACTCCGGCTATATGATGTGCGGGGAGCCGGTGCGGGTGAGCGCGGATGGCCATGAGGTGTTGAGCACCGGGCGGGCCGCGCTCGCGGTGGTGGAGCTGTGATCGCCACGCGTCAGCCGGCGCTGATGACCGGGCCCTATGACTGGCACGAGGATGTGGCGCCGCGCGCCGAATTCGAGGATCGTGTGGCGCAGGCTCTGGCGATCGCGGCCGAGGCGGGGGCGGATGTGCTGCTGGTGCATGGGGATCGTGCCGAGTTCGGCATGCTGGCATGGCTCAGCCATTTCAGCACCAAGCTGGGGCCGGCGCTGGCGGTGTTCGAGCCGGGGGGGACGCCGCGCCTGTTGTTCTCGGGCGGGCCGACAATGGTGGGCTCGGCGGAGCGGCTGACCTGGATCGACACTGTGCGGGCGCTGGGCAATCCGGGGCGGGAGCTGGCGGGGCTCAAGGGGCGGCGGGTGGCGCTGCTGGGTGAGGATTCGCTCACCCGCTGGCTGCATCGGGAGATTCTCGCGGCGATCGGGGCGGAGGGGGCGTTGATCCCCATCGATGCCGCGGTGATGCGGCTCCGGCGCTGCAAGTCGGCCAGCGAGCAGGCGGCGATGCGGGTGGCGGCCGGGGCGCTGGAGGCGTTCACCGAGGCGTTTCGGTTTGCCATCGATGAGCGGGCCGGCATCGATCAGGCGTGTCTGGCCGGCGAGCGGGCGGCCTATGCGCATGATGCCCAGGATGTGCGGGTGGCGCGGACGCGCAACCGGCTGCAGGTGGCGGTGCGGGGCGAGATGTATTGGGCGGCCGGCTGGATCAGCAACGATCCGGCCGAGGCGCGCGCGACGCCGATCACGCTGCCGGTGCTGGTGAGCCTGCTGCGCGCGGGGGCGCCGGTGCCGGTGATCGAGGCCTGTGACATCGGTGGCATCGGGCTGTCGCTGGAGGAGCCGCCATGTGCCGGCGATGTGCTGGCGGTGGGCGATGCGCTGCGGATCGATCTGCCGAATGCGTCAGGGATCGTGCTGATCGGCGCGGGTGGGGCGGAGCTGCTCTGGTCGTCTCTGCGTTAAGGCGGGGGCTGGGCCAAGGCCGGGGCAGCATTAAGGTCTCGTCGCTAGGGCAGGAAGCGTGTGTCGATGGCGCGCGCGAGGTCGGGCTTTGTGGGCAGGATGGCGAGATCGACGAGGGATTGTTCGACCTCGGTGAGCGCGCTGGGGTCGAAGCGGCCGTCACGCGACATCGCGGCCATGACCAGGGCCTGGCTTTGGGTGGACACGCCTGGCTGCCATTTCCAGGCGTCCGTCACGGCGTTTTCGGTTTCGGCCGGGTGGGTGTCGATATAGGCGACGGTGTCGAACCAGCCGGCGAGGAAGCGGCGGAGGGTGTCGGGGTGGTCTGCGATCAGCGCGTCGGTGGCGAACATCACATGGGCGAGGAAGTGCGGCACCATTTTGTCCATGGTGGCGAGCAGGCGGCCCTCGTGGCTGTTGCTCAGCGCGAGCGCGGTCTCGAGCCCGCCCATGACGGCGCCGACCGCGCCGGAGCGCGCGCCGGCGAGCATGCTGCCGGTGTTGCCGAGCGAGACGGGGGTGAGGTCGGTGAGTTTCCAGCCCTGGCTGTCTGCGAGGCGGCGGACCAGCCAGTAGGTGAGTGAGCCCGGGGAGCTGACGGCGATGCGGGCGCCTTTCAGGCCGGCGGGCTCGGTGACAGGCGAGTTGGCGAGGACGTAGAGCGCCATGTCGGCGGGCGGGCCGGCGATGGCGGCGACGGCCTTCGCGGGCACACCCTTGGCGAGGAAGCCCATGCCGGGGCCCGAGCCGAGGCCGATGTCGATCGAGCCGGCGGCGAGGCCCTGTTGCAGCTGGGCGTCGCCTTGCAGGGCGAATTGCTGGATCTTCAGGCCATGGCGGGCCCAGATGCCGGCGGCCTCGCCGACCGGCAGCGGGACGAAGCAGAAGCAGGCCTGGCTGGAGAGGCCGACGCGCAGACTGTCCTCGGCCCGGGCGGGGCCGGCGAGCCGGGCGAGGGCGAGGAGGAGGGCTATCTTACCCAATGCGGTGCCACCCAGTTGCCGTCCTTGTCCCAGTAGCCCAGCACATATTGCTTGCCGGCGGTTTCGGTGAGGATCCAGCCGCCATTGGTCCAGGTAAAGCCGGAGCCGGTCCAGTCCCAGTGGCCGGGTTGCCAGATCATCGGGTCGGGCGTGACCGGGGGCAGGGGGACGGTGTCGGCGAGCGGGGCGGGCACCGGTGGGGTGCGCGACGGGGTGGTGCAGGCGGTGAGCAGGGCGAGGCAGAGCAGGATGGGTGGGGCGCGCATGGCGGGACTCCTTGCCGGCGAGTGGTCGGCGTTGTGATGTTCATAGCCGACGCGTTGATGGCGGCAAGATTGGGGCAGAGTGTGTGATGGCGGATGAGGTGATGCTGGGTTTGATCACCTGCGCGGATGCGGCGGAGGCGGAGCGCATCGCGGCGGCGCTGTTGCAGGCGCGGCTGATCGCCTGCGCGCAGTGGTCGGGCCATCAGAGCATGTATCGCTGGCAGGGGCGGGTGGAGACGGCCACCGAGGTGCGGCTGGTGGTGAAGACCACCGCGGCGCGCTGGCAGGATGTGGTGGCGGCGACGCGGGCGATGCACTCCTACGAGCTGCCGGCGATCATGGCGCTGGCGCCGGTGGCGGTGCTGGCGGAGTTCGCCGCGTGGGTCAGCGAGGAAGTGGCGGGCGCGTAGCGCGCGCTACCAGATGCCGGCGAGCAGGCGCATCTGCAGGCGCAGGTCGACGAAGCCGGCGTTGTACATGCGCGCGGCCGGGGCGATCAGTGCGGCGACGGCCTCGCGGCGGATGTCAACGATGGCCTGGGCGAGGCTGGGCGGGTCGATCAGGCCGGCGTGGCTGACCGCGTCGTCGTTGTCGGGCAGGGGGTGGCGCTCGGCGGGGAGCAGCCAGCCGCTGACGCCGGGGCGGACGATCTCGTTGTGGGGGGCGATGTCGAGCGAGAGCACGGGGGTGAGGGCGCTGAGGGATTCGTAGAAGCCCAGGCCGAGGCCTTCGTGCGAGGAGACCTGGATGCTGACATGGGCATCGGCGTAGAGAGCCATCACCTCGGCGTGGCTGAGCTCGCGGTTGAGGATGCGGATGCGCTCGCCGGCGGCCGAGATGTCGATGTCGGCGTTGCTCCAGTTGTCCATCACGGCGACGATCAGTTCGATGTCGTCACGCTGCAGTACGGCCATCATGAAGGCGGTGATGACGGTGCGGGTCTGCTTGCGGGTGTGCGGGTTATGGCCGGCGATGTGGACGAAGCGCAGGCGCTCGGCGGCGGCCAGGGCGTTGGATTTTTCCGTGATGGCATCTGGCGGGATCACCGCGCCGACGCCGTGGCCGATATAGTGGGTGTGGGCGATGCCGTGCGCGTGGAACATGCCCTCGACCGCGCGGGTGTTGCACAGGATGCGCGAGAACAGGCGATGGTTGGGCACCTCGGCGCGGCGGACCGTTTCGATGTTGGGCACGCAGGCGGTGAACAGGTTGACCATCGAGATGCGGCGTATCTTGTCCCAGTTCTGCTGCCAGCAGACCTCGGGGTAGATCAGCATGCCGACGTTATTGATTGCCAGGAACTGGGTGATTTCGTGGTTGGTGAGTTCCTCGCGGGTGTTCAGCGAGTAGTGCACGCTGTCCGCGTGCAGCCCTGGCGCCCACTCGGCGGGATGGTGTTGCCGGGCTGGTGCGCGGCCGATCGCGGCGTAGGGCTGGAAGGAGAGCACGTGGACGCGATAGCCCAGGCCGCGCAGCAGGCCGGCGTAGTGGCGCACCTGGATGCCCAGACCCTGTTCGGACCAGGGCGCGATGAAGCCGATGTTGCGCCGTGGCGCGCGGCGCAGGGCCTGGGCGAACAGCGGCAGAAAGGAGGCGGCGGGCGGGGTGCAGCGGGCGCGCACCTGCGCGCTCTGGGCGGCGGAAATGCGCGCGAGAGCTTCGTGATCGTGATACAGCGTGGCGATGGCGCGCACCCAGCTGTCGGGATCGTCGTCGAGAAAGACGCCGCTGTCGCCGAGAAGATAGGGCAGGAAGCCGCGGCGGGTGCTGATCACCGGGATGCCGCACATCGCCGCTTCGTAGGCGACGCGGCAGAAGGTCTCGTCGACCAGGGTGGGCACCAGCACCATGCGCGCGGCGGCGTAGAGCGGCTTGACGTCGCCGTAGTCGAGATAGCGTGAGGTGGGGCTGCGGGCGATGGCCTGGCGGATGTCGGCGTCGCAGGCGTCGGAGTTGGGTTCGCTGCGCACGACGGTAAAGGGGATGCGATCGCCCAGTGCTTCGATGGCGGCGAGCAGCTGGCGGCCGCCCTTGCGCTCGTGGATGTTGAGCTGCAGCACGCCGGCGCGCGCGCGCGGATCATAGCCGGCGGCGCTGCCGTAGTGCGAGGTGTCGGAGGTGGGGTGGCAGACCTGCGGCGGGTGGCTGCCGCCAAGTTCGCTGACCACGTCTGCCATGAACTCGGAGGCGACGTAGGCGGTGCACAGCGGGGACTGCAGGCGCTGATACAGTGGGCCGAGACGGTGGCGGGTGATGTTGGCGAGGATGTCGGCGTTGCCGCCGCGGCCGAGCGAGACCAGCCCGTCCCAGAAATGAAATCCGGTGATCAGCGGGATGCGTGTGCGCTGGCTGGCGTCCAGCCCCGCCGCGTTGCTCTGGCCCTGGGTGTGCAGGATGTCGGCGGAGTAGTGGGCGATCAGGGCGTCGATGTCGGCGCCGTCGAGGCCGCCGGGTTCGCGCACGTCGAGGAAGTAGGGCGTGGCGGTCTCGCTGCGGGCGGCGTAGCTGTCGCCGGCGGCGGTGCGGAAGCTGACCCAGACGCAGATGAAGCCCAGCTCGGAGAGGATCTTGCACGTCTGGTACATGAAACTTTCGCCGCCACCCATCGGGTAGGAGACGTTGGTGACGATCAGATAGACCGGCGGGCCGGGGATGGGGCCGGCGAGGAAGGTTTCGATCTCGCTGTCGTCGAGATGGGCGAGGAGGTCGCGCAGGAAGTCTGGCGCGAACAGGCTGAGCGCGGTGATGGTTCTGAGGATGCGCGGCTGGGCGAACAGCGCGCGCTGGTCGAACAGGGTGTCGCGCTGTGGCTCGGCGGGGGTATCGGTGTCGGCGGTGGTGGCGGGCGCGCGGAGGTGGGCGAGCAGGGAGCGCACGGTGGGCCAGTGGCGGTGGCGGTTCAGGTGGGCGCACTCGAAGGCCTTGAGGCGGGTGAACAGCGTGGTGTCGGTGGTGAACTGGCGCGCGGCCTCGTGGATGAAGCCCTCGTTGAGCAGGCGCTTGTCGTGCAGGAAATCGACGCCGGCGTACCAGGCGTTGCCGTGGCGGGGAAACATCTGCCAGAGGATGCGGTGGCGCAGCGCGTGCTCGTTGGCGCGGACCGGCATGCCGGCGAGGATGTGGTCGAGCGCCTCGTGTTCGCCGAGGTCGTGCAGCAGGTCGATCAGGTGGTGGCGGGCGTGCATGTCGAGCTCGGCGAGGCGGGCGAGGTCGAACTGGCAGCGGCGCACGTCGGCGAGCAGGGCGTCGAGCAGGGCGGCGGGGTAGCGGCTTTCGCCGGTGGTTCGCAGGCCCGCGGGGCCGTGGGCGAGCAGCAGCGCGCGGCAGGCCTCGATGAGGGCGGCGAGGCGGGCGGTGTCGTTGCCGCTGCGCACCGTGCCGATCACCGCGGCGGCGTAGTCGGCGGCATCACCGATCAGGGTGCGCGGCATCAGGAAGTTTTCCGCCTCGGGCAGGCGCTGGGTGGTGCCGTCGTGCAGGGCGTGGATGGTCAGTGCGTGGTCGCAATTGTCGAGCAGGGTGGCGGGAATGTCGATCTGGAAGGCACAGCAGCCATCGCCGAGGCCGGCGGCGAGCAGGTCGGGGCGGAAGATGTCGGCCACGGTCTGCGCGAGCAGGCGATCGCCCTCGCGCAGCTCGATGTGGATCGGCGGTTCGCCGGTGGCGACGAAGGCCCAGCCGAACAGATGGCCTGGCTCGCGGAAGCCGTCGATGAAGCCGTCGATGCGGGGCGGTGCGCGGGTGGGGGCGGGGGTGGCGGCGGGCGGGCGCGCGCGACGGCGAGGGGGCGCGGCCTTGCTCGCCGTGGAGCCGATCTTAAGGGCGATGGGAGGGCGCTGGGTCATGGCCGGTTGGTGGGGTGGGTGCTGCAGGATGGGCGGTGGGCAGGATCGCTGACGGGATCGTTTCGGCTCACCAACCGGACGGCGCAACTGTGAAGGCTCTTGGCGGTGCTGGCAAGGCGCGCGGGGGTGGCGCTTGTCGGCCCTCTGGCGGCTCCGTAGTGTCGCGGGGCAATCCGGAGGCGCTGGGATGGAGCAGGGGCGGGCGGTCGCCACGGCGATGTTGGTCGATGCGATCGGTCATCTTTGCGCCGAACGCGCGATCGCGGCGGCGGTGGCGGTGTGTGGGCAGGCGCTGCTGCTGGCCGAGGGCGATGGCGCGGCGATGGCGGGGGTGCTCGACGCGGCGGCGGCGATCGCCGATGGCGCGGGCGCGGGGGATGTCGAGGCATTGTTGCGCCTTGCGCTGGGCTTGCGTGGGCGTGGGCAGGCGGCGGCGGCGCTGGCGGTTTATCGACGGCTGATCGCGCTGTGTCCGGGCCATGTCGAGGCGCTGGTGGAGGCGGGTGTGCTGTGCCGCGGGCGGGGCGAGCGGGTGGTGGCGCTGGAGTATTTTCGCGCCGCCATCGCGCAGGGCGGCGAGCACACCTGGCCGTGGGTGCACGCCGGGGTAGAGCTGCGCGATCTGGGTGAGCCGGAGGAGGCGCTGGCGCATTTCGATGCCGCTCTGGCGCGGCAGCCGGATCATCTGCCGGCGCTGCTGGAGGCGGGGCTGACGGCGCGGCAGATGGGCGCGTTCGAGCCTGCGATGGGCTATCTGCAGCGCGCGCGGGCGTGCGATCCCTCCGGGGTGGATGCGCTGCGGCATATCGCGATCACCCACCAGATGGCCGGGCAGCTGGCGGAGGCGGCCGACGCCTATGCGGCGGTGCTGGCGCAGGAGCCGTTGCACGTGGACGCGCTGGTCGAGGCCGGGCTGCTGGCGCGTCGGCTGGGGCGGCTGGATGACACGCTGGGCCTGTTCCGCCGCGCGGTGCAGGCCGATGGCGCGCGGGTGTGGCCAAGGGTGCATCTTGGGGTGGAGCTGCGCGATCGCGGCCGGTTCGCTGAGGCGTTGGCGGAGCTGCAGGGCGCCTTGGCGATTGATCCGGGGCATCTGTATGCGCTGGTGGAGGCCGGTGACACCGCGCGGCGGGATGGGCGCATCGACGACGCGGTGGGCTATTTCGCCGCGGCGGTGGCGCGGCATCCGCACGAGCTGCATGCGCAGGTTCAGCTGATCGGCGCGCTGCGGGTGGCCGGGCGGCTGGACGAGGCTGCGGCGGCGGCTGCGGCGGCGGTGGCGGTGCTGGGTGAGGGGCAGGCGGAGCTGGAGGTGGAGCGGCTGCTGCTTGCCATCGCGACCGATCCCTCGGCGGCGACGATGCGGCGGGCGCGGGAGATGATGCTGGCCGACTTCGATGGTGTGCACGACATGATCGAGGACCGGGTGCGCGGTGGGCGGCTGGCTTTGGACTTTCTGGTCGAGGGCGGCCATCGCGCGATGGCGCAGGCGCGCGCGCGCGCGCCGCGGATGCTTCAGCCCGAGGAGGTGGCGCAGCGCATCCTGGCGGCGGCCGAGTGCGGCGAGGCGTTCAGCCTGGTGCGCGCGGCCGATGGCGAGGGTGCGTTTGTCAGTTATTTCGGTGCCGATGCGGCGGCGGACACCGAAGCGGGTGTGCACGCGCTGTTCGTGGGCAACACGATCTGGCGGCGGGCCTGGTTCGGCACCGATATATTTTCAGCCCCGCCGCAGGCGGTGGCCGAGGTGCGCGAGGCCTTCATCTCGGCGGTGCGCCGTGCCGATGTGGTGGGGCTGCCGCCGGTGGAGACCTTCGGCAGCCTGGTCGGCTATGTGGATTTCCATGGCTGCACCGCGATTCACCAGGCGGTGGCGGGGCTGCGCGAGGATGGGCTGACGGCGGCGGAGATCGCGGTGCATCTGCACAGCGCGTGCAATCTGTATGCGCGGCTGCTGACGGGGCGGCGCTTTTTGGGGCTGGTGTGCTGCCATCCGCGGCTGGCGGAGAGTCTGCGCGCGGAGTTCGGCATCGACGAGGTGGCGTTCTATGGCATTCCGCACGCGGTGAATCAGGAGCAGGTGTTCGGCTATGATCCGCGCGGGCGCAGCCAGATCAGGCATTTCCCGGATGTCTACGAGGCGCTGCGGCGGGAGTTGAGGGTGCCCTATCCGGGCGCGGTGTTTCTGGTGGCGGCCGGTCTGCTGGGCAAGATCTATTGCGACTGGATCCGCGCGCGGGGAGGCATCGCGCTCGACATCGGCGCGATGGCCGATGCCTTCGCCGGGTTCAACCCGCGGCCGTCGATCCACTGGATGTATCAGCGCCAGCCGCTGCGGGCGCTGGTGGCGGGCTGAGCGCTCAGGCCGGCAGCAGGACGGTGGCGACGGCCTGGGCGGCGATGCCTTCGCCGCGGCCGGTGAAGCCCAGGCGTTCGGTGGTGGTGGCTTTTACCGAGATGCGGCTGTGCGGCACGCCGAGGAGGTCGGCGAGGCGGGCGATCATGGCCGGGGCGTGCGGGGTGATCTTGGGGCGTTCGCAGATCAGGGTGACATCCGCGTTGGCGAGCATGCCGCCGCGGGCGGCGATGCGCTCGGCGGCGTGGCGGAGGAAGCGGGCGCTGTCGGCGTCTTTCCAGTTGGCCTCGCTGGGGGGGAAGTGGCGGCCGATGTCGCCTTCGGCGAGGGCACCGTAGATGGCATCGCAGAGGGCGTGGATGCCGACATCGGCGTCGGAATGGCCGTCGAGGCCAAGCTCGAAGGGAACGTCGATGCCGCAGAGGATCATCTTGCGGTTCGGCGCCATGATGTGGACGTCAAAGCCGGTGCCGACGCGGGGCAGTAGGGCGGGCATCAGGATGCGCTCCAGGCGGGTGAGATCGTCGGCGTAGGTGAGTTTGATGTTGTCCTCGCTGCCGGGGACGATGGCCACGCTGTGGCCGGCGGCTTCGAGCAGGGCGGCGTCGTCGGTGGCGGCCTCGCCTGACGCGGCGCGGTGGGCGGCGAGCAGGGTGGCGAAGCGGAAGGCCTGCGGGGTCTGCGCGCGGAAAAGGCCGGCGCGGGGGACGGTTTCAGTGATGATGGTGTCGTTGCCGGCGCGCTTGATGGTGTCGGCGACGGGAATGGCGGGGATGGCGCCGTGATGGTCGGCAAGGGCGGCGTGCAGGGCTGCGATGGTGCCGGCCGGGATGATGGGGCGGGCGCCGTCATGCACCAGGACGATGTCGGGCGGGCCGTCAGGATGGCTGGCGAGGGCCTCTAGGCCGGCGCGCACGCTGTGCTGGCGTTCGGCGCCGCCTGGGACCGGGGGGCGATGGGGAAGGCCGCTCAGCGCGGCTGAGATCGCTGTGGCGTCGCCCACGGGCTGGAGGATGACGCCGGCGCTGTGCAGCGCCTCGGCGGCGTGGCGGATGGCGGCGCGGCCGGCGATCGGGACGAACTGCTTGGGGGTGGACGCGATGACTCCCGGGGCACCTCCTTGCCCGACTCCCTGGGAGAATCTCTGGCCGAAGCCGGCGGCGAGGAGGATGGCGGCGGTGATCATGGGCTTCTGTTGGGGGGAGGCGGGCGCGGCGTCAAGATCGCGGGTTTGTCATCCATGTGCCGGTTTTTGGGCGACAGGGCGTTGCAGTGGCCGACAAAGCACAGTAGTTTGCCCAAATCATGGGCAATTCGATCCTGACTTCGTCGCCGCACGACGGCGGACCCTCTGCTTTGTCGCCGATCCTGTTGGGGTCTGGCGCGCACCAGGCGCTGCTGGAGACGCCGGTGATCGTGGCGCCGATGTCTGGCGTGACGGACCTGCCGTTCCGCAAGCTGGCGCGCAGCCTCGGCGCGGGGCTGGTGGTATCGGAAATGATCGCCTCGTGGGCGATGGTGCGCGAGAATCGCAACACGCTGCGGATGGCGGAGCTGGACGGGTTCGGCGGGCCGGGAGTGATCCAGCTGGCGGGGTGCGATCCGCTGGCGATGGCCGAGGCGGCGCGCATCGCGGTGGATCGCGGGGCATCGGTGATCGACATCAATTTCGGCTGTCCGGTGAAGAAGGTGACGACCGGGCAGAATGCCGGCTCGGCGCTGATGCGCGATGAGATCGGCGCGGCGCGGATTCTGGAGGCGGTGGTGCGGGCGGTGCCGGTGCCGGTGACGCTGAAGATGCGCATGGGCTGGGATCATGAGAGTTTGAATGCGCCCTCGCTGGCGCGCATCGCCGAGGCCTGCGGCATTCGGATGGTGACGATCCATGGCCGCACCCGGCAGATGTTCTACACCGGTGTGGCGGATTGGGATTTTATCTCGACGGTGAAACAGGCGGTGGGCATTCCGGTGATCGCCAATGGCGATATCCTCACCGTGGATGATGCGGCCGAGGCGCTGCGGCGGTCGGGCGCGGATGGGGTGATGATCGGGCGTGGCTGCTACGGCCGGCCATGGTTTCCGGCGCAGGTGGCGGCGTTTTTGCGCGAGGGTGTGCGGCTGGCTGATCCGGCCCTGGCGCGGCGGCGGGAGATCGTGATCGCGCATTATCGCGACATGCGGGCCTGCTATGGCGAGGTGCCGGGGATGCGGCTCGCGCGCAAGCACATCGCCTGGTATTCGGCCGGGCTGCATGGGGCCGCGGTGTTTCGCGCCGCGGTGATGCGGCTGGATGACACCGCGGCGGTGGAGCGGCTGATCGAGGAGTTCTTTGAGGCGGCCGAGCAGCATCCGATCGATGCGCATGTTCCGCATGCCCAGCAGCAGGCGATCGCGGCGTGATCGGGCGGGTGCTTTCGCTGCCCAAGCGCGCGGCGACCGGCGGGCCGCAGCCGGATGCGGCGGCGATGCTGGCGACGCTGACGGTGCCGGTGGTGCTGATCGATGGCGATAATCGGTTTCGCTTTGCCAACCAGGCCGGCGAGCAGTTCCTGGGGATTTCGATCTCGCAACTGAGGGGGCTGTCGCTGGGGGATCTGCTGCCGGCTGACAATCCGGTGTTTCTGCTGATCGAGCAGGTGCGGGCGCAATATCAGGTGGTGGTGGACCACGATCTGTCATTGGAGAGCCCGCGGCTGTCCAAGCATGGGGTGTCGGTCTCGGGCGCGCCGATGAGCGATGTGCCTGGCAGCGTGCTGCTGAGTTTCCAGGATGCCTCGGCGGCGCGCACGCTGGGGCAGCAGATCGCGGTGCGTGGGGCGGCGCGGTCGGTCTCGGCGATGTCGGCAATGCTGGCGCACGAGATCAAGAATCCGCTGTCGGGCATTCGCGGGGCGGCCCAGCTGCTGGAGGGCACGGTGGATGCCGCCGATCGTGAGCTGGCCGAGCTGATCCGCGAGGAGGCCGATCGCATTCGCGCGCTGATCGACCGGATGGAGATGTTCGGCGAGAAGCCGGTGGAGCGGCGCGGGGTGAATATTCATCGCGTGCTGGAGCATGTGCGGCGGCTGGCGCAGACCGGTTTCGCGGCCTCGGTGCGCATTTCGGAGAGCTATGATCCATCATTGCCGCCGGTGTGGGGCAATCGTGACCAGCTGATCCAGGTGTTTCTCAACCTGGTGAAAAACGCCGCCGAGGCGCTGGTGGAGGCCGATGTGAGCGCGCCGGAGATCACGCTGACAACGGCCTATCAGCATGGCGTGCGGGTGGCGCTGCCGGGCAGCACGTCGCGCCTGGATCTGCCGCTGCTGGTGACCGTGCGCGACAACGGGCCGGGCATTCCCGATGATCTGCGCAACAATATTTTCGATCCGTTCGTCACCACGCGGGCCTCGGGCAGCGGGCTTGGGCTGCCGCTGGTCGCCAAGATCGTGGGCGATCATGGCGGGCTGATCGAGCTGAACACGCGGCCCGGTCGCACCGAGTTTCGCGTGCATCTGCCGGTGATGCCCGAAGACGGCTCCGTCGACGCTCCATAGGCCACCCAGCCCGCTGAGGCGGGCCAAACAATTCTGATTCCGCCAAAGGAACTTGCCAATCATGACCATTCCCACCGTTTTGATCGCCGATGACGACCGTTCGATCCGCACTGTGCTGACGCAGGCGCTGGGCCGCTCGGGCTATCAGGTGCGCTCGACCTCCAACGCCGCCACGCTGTGGCGCTGGGTGGAGGATGGCGAGGGCGATCTGGTGATCACCGATGTGGTGATGCCGGATGAGAACGGGCTTGATCTGATCCCGCGCATCAAGCGGGTGCGGCCGGAGTTGCGGATCATCGTGATGTCGGCACAGTCGACCCTGATGACGGCGGTGAAGGCGGCGCAGCGCGGGGCGTTTGAATATCTGCCCAAGCCGTTCGATCTGAAGGAGCTGCTGGCGGTG
>CAIVDX010000620.1 GCA_903904805.1 uncultured Rhodospirillales bacterium | reverse complement strand
TGGTGATCGCGGGCGTGGCGGGCATTCTGATCGGGCTGCTCATCGCGCGTGCTTCCTGGGCGCGGATTCTGTTTGCGCCTCTTGTGGGGTTCGGCGCGCCGGCACCGAAGATCGCGCTGCTGCCCGTGTTCATCCTGTGGTTTGGGATCGGGCATGTGTCGAAGATCGCGCTGGTGGTGATCACCTCGATCTTTCCCTTTGTCTTCGCGGCGTTGGATGGCGCGGAGGCGGTGCCGCGGCAGCAGATCTGGGCGGCGCGCGCGATGGGGGCCGGGCCATGGCGGCTGCTGCGCGGGGTGGTGTTGCCGGCCGCGATGCCGGCCTTGTTCAGCGGGCTGCGCATCGCGGTGCCCTACGCGATCGTCACCGCGCTGACCGCGGAAATGATCGCCGGCGGTGGGGGGCTGGGTGGCACGCTGGTGATGGCCCAGCGCTATTTCGAAACTCCCAGTGTTTATGCCGATATTCTGGTGATGATGGCGGTTGGCTATGTTGTCGATATCGGGCTGCTGGCCGCCCGCGGGCGTTGGCTGCGCTGGCATGAGGATGGCGAGGGCTGAGCGTGTGGCGGGTCTTGACGTGAGCTTGTTCAGCGGTAGCGTCTGGGTCTGATGCTGCGTCGTGTCACGCGGCTTGAGGGGGATGACAGATGGGCGATGATATGAGCTCGGCGCGCGAGCCCGGGCGCGGCTATCACGATATTGGCGGGCTGTCGGCTGGCGTGGTTGATCCGATGGTCACCGAGGCGCGGCCTTGGGAGAAGCTGTCGATCGTGGTGGGCAATGCGATCGGGCTGGCGGGCAGCAAGCTGATCCGTGTCGATGAAGCCAGGCGGATGCGCGAGGAGATGGGTGAGCAGCTCTACAATGAACTCGGCTATTTCGAGCGCGGCATCGAGGCGATGAAGCGGCTGCTGGTGGAGAAGAAGATCATCTCCGAGGCGGAACTGGACGCGCGGATGGCGCAACTGGCAGAGTCGTTCGTGGGGAAGGTGCCGTGAGCCGGTTGCTGAACGAGGGCGAGTTGGTGCGGGTGGCCGATATTCATCCGCCGGGGCATCGGCGCACGCCATTTTACATCCGCGGCAAGGTGGGCGTGATCGAGCGCGTGTGCGGCGCGTTCGCCAACCCTGAAGAGCTGGGGCACGGTTTTGATGGCTTGCCGCGCAAGCAGCTGTATCGTGTGCGGTTTCGCCAACATGATCTGTGGCCCGATTATCGCGGCGGCGCGCAGGACACGGTGGATGTCGATGTATACGAGCATTGGTTGGCGCCGGTCGCCGACGGCACGCAGGAGAGCGCGGCATGAGCGGGCATGATCATCACCACGACCATGAACATGGGCACGATCATGGGCACGACCATGACCACGCTCATGCGCCGCTGCATCCCGAGGATGCCGCGCCGCCGGGCCGCTATGAGCTGATGATCATGGCGATGCGCGATCTGCTGATTGAAAAAGATTTGTTGACGCCAGAGAAAATTCGCAAGGGGCTGGAGACGCTGGATTCCTGGCAGCCGGCGCGCGGTGCGCAGATCGTGGCGCGCGCCTGGGCGGATCCGGCGTTCAAGCAGCGTCTGCTGACCGATGGCAATGCGGCGGTGGCGGAATTCGGCATCTCGGTTGGCGAGGCGAAGCTGACGGTGGTGGAGAATACCGAGGCCGTGCAGAACGTGATCGTGTGCACCTTGTGTTCCTGCTATCCGCGAACCTTGCTGGGGCTGCCACCGGATTGGTATCGCAGCAAGAATTATCGGGCGCGCGTGGTGGTTGAGCCGCGCCAGGTGCTGGCCGAATTCGGCACCGTGGTGCCGGACGACATGATCGTGCGTGTGCATGACAGCCTCGCCGATCTGCGGTATTTGGTGATCCCGCGGCGTCCCGCTGGCACCGAGGGCTGGAGCGAGGATGCGCTTGCCGCCATCGTCAGCCGAGACTGCATGGTTGGTGTTGCCAACCCTGCTCTGCCTGCCTGACGCGGGCGCCGGCCGCATTCTGTCGAGGCGATTGTCAATCCGCGTATGCGCGCGCTAGCGTCGTCATGACAGGCCCGTCGGGCCGGTGGCCGATTGTTGTCACATCGGCCATGCTGAGAAGGAAAAAATGGCGGAACAACCGCCTGCGGGGGGCACGCGATGAGCGTTCAGGCGATGGGCTATTTCTGGATTGGCACCAGGAGACTTGAAGACTGGACCGATTTCGCGACCGGCCATCTGGGCTTGCAACCTGTGGATCGCGGTGGTGCCGTTCGCGCCTTTCGGATGGATGATCGGCAGCAGCGGGTGATTTTTGACGGTGGCCTGGCCGAGGGCGAGACATTCTTCGGCTGGGAGGTGGCTGATGCCGCAGCGCTTGACGCGCTCGGTGCGCGGCTGGAGCGGGCAGGCGTCGCGGTCACGCGTGAGAGCACCGCGGTGGCGGATCTTCGATGTGCGGCGGTGGTGATTTCATTCCACGATCCCTCGGGCAATCGTGTTGAGGCGTTTCATGGCGGTCGTATCGCTGATGAACCATTCCGTGGCGTTCGCCCCACCGGGGGCTTTCGCGCCGGGGCGCATGGGCTGGGCCATGCGGTACTGATGGTGCCTGACATCGCTGCCGCATTGAGTTTCTATCGTGATCTCTTGGGTTTCCAGATCACAGATTTCATGGGGCCGCCGGTCTCGCTGTATTTCATGCATGTCAATGGACGGCATCACAGTCTGGCGATTGCGCAGGGTTCGAGCAGCCGGATGCATCATCTGCTGATGGAGTTTTACTCGCTCGACGATGTCGGGCAAAGCTACGACATCGCACAGCAGGATGAGCGGGTTGTGGTGAAATATGGCCGGCATTCAAATGATTTCATGACGTCGTTCTATATGCGCACGCCGGGCAATTTTCTGATCGAGCATGGCTGGGGCGGGCGTGAGGTGGGCACGGACTGGCAGCCGCTCGAACTTGAGTCGGTTGCCAGCTTCTGGGGGCATCAGGGGCTGTTCGAATCGCTGGGCGAGGCGCCGCCTCCGCCTGACGCGCCGCACATGCCGCCGGCAAATCCGAACAAGGCGCCTCTGCAGGTGATTGAAGGGAATTACCAGCCGATGAGCGGGGTTTGCCCGTGGTGGGATGCTCTGAAGGCGCGGCGATAAGGCAGGCCGCGCCTCAGACTTTTGGTGCGGCGATCAACGCCACCGCCTCGATCTCTACCAGCAGGTCGGGGCGCATCAGTTCTGCCTTGAAGCACGTGCTGATCGGCGGGTCCTTCGGGAAGAAGGTGGCGCGCACGGCGTTCATCCGTTTGTAGTCCGACGGGTCGCGCAGCTGGATCACCACCTTGAAGATGTCGGCCATGGTGCCGCCGGCGGCTTCGACGCACATGCGGATATTTTCCAATGTCAGCCTGGTCTGTTCCTCGATCGTGTCGGGGATGAAGCGTTCATAATAGTCGCCGGTGATGTGGCTGAGCGCGGTGGTGCCAGCGATGTGCAGATGATTGCCGATCAGCACGGCGCGCGAGAAGGGGCCGACCGCTTCGGCCATGCCCTCGGGTTGGATGAATGTCTTGCTGGCCATGGGTGTTTCTCCTCTGCGGGTGGTGCGTTCGCCACGCGCGCCGGTATCGATACCGCGGGCCAGGTACGGACAACCATCGGATCGTTGACAGGACTGCGCGGTGAACTCTAGCGTCAAGCTCTTGCAAGCGGGAAAAGACGTCAAGGATGATTTGTACGGGTTTTGGCGTGGCGATCGCGCCGTACAGATCTGGCGGGCGCGCTTGGGGCGGTGCGGCAGATGCATGATCTGGTCGCTGCTGCTGACACGACATCGATGATTCGCATCACCGACTTGCGCAAGCTCTATGCGGGGCGAGAGCGGCAGACGCTCGCAGTGGATGGCGTGAGCCTTGATGTCAAGGCCGGCGAGTTCGTTTCGGTTGTGGGGCCGTCTGGCTGCGGCAAGAGCACGCTGATGATGATGGTGGCCGGGCTTGAGCCGGTCTCGTCGGGCAGCATCGAGGTGGCCGGCGCTGCGGTCCGTGGGCCGGTGACGGATGTTGGCATTGTGTTTCAGCGCGATGCTCTGCTGGAGTGGCGGAGCGTGCTCGATAATATTCTGTTGCAGATTGATGTGCGTCGGCTTCGGCGGCGCGAGTATGAAGCGCGGGCGCGGGAGTTGTTGGCGCGTGTGGGGCTTGCGGGATTTGAGGATGCGCATCCGCGGGAACTGTCCGGTGGGATGCGCCAGCGTGTGTCGCTGTGTCGGGCGCTGATCCATGATCCCAGTCTGCTGTTGATGGATGAGCCGTTCGGCGCGCTGGACGCGTTGACGCGCGAGCAGATGAATCTCGATCTGCAAAAGATATGGATCGAGCACAAGCGCACCATGCTGTTCATCACGCACAGCATCTGGGAGGCGGTGTTTCTGGCTGATACGGTGATCGTGATGTCGCCGCGGCCTGGCCGCATCGCCGAGCGCATCACTGTGGATCTGCCGCGGCCGCGGCGGTTGGCGGTGCGGGAGACGCCTGAATTTGGCGTTTATTCGGCGCGGATCCGCGCGGCTTTCCAATCCTTCGGCATGCTGGTGGAGGATTGAGGTGGCCGATCCTGTGCTGAAGCCGAAATTCCGCATACCGGCGCTGGCTTATCCGATTGTCGCCACCATTGCATTTCTCGCGGCCTGGCAGGCGATCGTTGTGTATGGCAAAATCTCGCCGCTTTTGCTGCCATCGCCGACGCAGATTCTGGCCTCGATCAGCAAGAATTTTTCCTTGATTCTGCGGATGAGTTGGGTGACGGCGAGCGAGTTCCTGCTGGGTTTTGCGCTGGCGGTGGTGGTGGGTCTGCCGCTGGGGGGACTGATTGTGTATTCCCGGCCGCTGCGGCTGGCGTTCTATCCGTTGCTTGTGGCGTTTCAGACAATTCCGAAGCCGGCGATCGCGCCGATCATCATTGTATGGATCGGCACCGGGCTTACATCGAAGGTGGTGATTGCCTTTGCCATCGCGTTCTTCCCGATCCTGGTGGATACGATGATCGGGTTGCGGTCGGCCCAGCCGGAGACGGTACATCTGCTGCGCTCGATGGGTGGCAGCCCGATGCAGCTCTTCTGGTATATCCGATTTCCCGCCGCATTGCCGGCGATCTTCGCAGGTCTCAAGGTGGCATCCACCTTGGCGGTGGTGGGCGCGATCGTTGGGGAATTTGTGAGTGCCGACAAAGGCCTTGGCTATCTTGTGTTGATTGCCAATGGCGATTTGAACACCAGCCTGATTTTCGCATGTGTGGTGGCGCTGACGGTGTTGGGGCTGCTGTTCTATTATGCGATCGAATTGCTGGAGCGGCTGGTGCTGCGCTGGCATGTGTCGTCCAACCCGATCAATGACCTGCACTGAGCAAGGCGGAAGCTGTACCATGTATGATCTGAAAATCGTCAACGGCACGCTGGTGATCCCCGGCACCGGCCTGCTTCGTGCAGATGTGGGAATGACCGCCGGGATTGTGCGGGCGATTGGCGAGGATCTGCCGGGCGCGCATGAGACCATCGATGCCGCGGGCAAGCTGGTGTTGCCCGGTCTTTTCGATCCACACACGCATATCGGCAATGAGCGCTCCTATGACGAGGAGGCCGAGACGGAAACGCGCGCGGCTTTGCTGGGTGGGGTGACGACGATCGGCATTTTTCTGCGCAGTCTCGACGAATCGTACATGCTGCATCTGCCGGCGTTTCGCCGTGCGATGGATGAGCGCAGCTATGTGGATTCGGTGTTTCACCCGCAAATCTTCACTGCCGAGCAGATTTCCGAAATTCCCATCTATGCAAAGGAATTCGGTATTCGCTCTTTCAAGTTCTATATGTCCGGCATGCCCGGGATTGTGCGCTCGGTGAGCGACGACATGCTGCTCGATGGCTTTCGCGCGGTGGCCGCCTTGGGGCCGGATGCGGTGGTGGCGGTGCATTGCGAAACTGGCGCGCTGGTGGACCAGGCACGCAACCGGTTGAAGGAGCGCAAGCCGGAGGGCACGCTTGCGGATTGGGCAGAGGCGCATCCGCCCGAGGCGGAGGCGTTGGCCATCACGACGGCCTTGTATCTCGCCAAGATGGCAGGTGCGCACTTGTATGTCGTGCATTTGTCGAGCGCGGAGGGGCTGGAGGTGGTGCGTGCAGCGCGGCGTGATGGCGCGCGATTCACCGTGGAGACGACCACGCCGTATCTCGGACTGAACAGCCATGACGAAAATCAGTTTCTGATCAAGATGGTGCCACCGGTACGCGCGCCGCATCATCATGATGCGCTGTGGGAGGGCCTGGCCGAGGGCAATATCAACACGGTCGGGACCGACAACACATCACGGTGTCTGGCTACCAAGATGCCGGATGCGGGCTTGCATGGGGCTCGGCCGGGGCTGCCGGTGTTGGGCACGCATCTGCCGGCGCTGCTGCATTATGGCCGGGTGCGGGGTGTGCCGTTGGAGGTGCTGATCGACCGCGCGACGCGCGCCCCAGCGATGACCTATGGCATCTATCCGCAGAAGGGGACGATTGCGGTTGGATCGGATGCTGATCTGGTCATCGTTGATCCCAATCTGGAAAAGGTCGTGCGGGCCGAGGAGCTGGGTGGGATGTCGGACTTCTCGCCGTTCCAGGGCAAGAGTCTGCGTGGTGGCTGGCCGGTGGTGACGATCAAGGCGGGGCAGGTGATTGCGCGTGACGGGCGCATCGTGGGAAAGGCCAACGGCCGATACCTGATGCGGACCGCGAAGGATGCGATGCCGAGCCTGCCATGGCTGCACACCGCATGACGGCAGAGCCCCGCCTGGTTCAGGTTGCTGCTGGTGTGCATGCCTGGATCGGTGCGGGCGGTGATTCCAACGCCGGCATTGTCGAGACTCCGCATGGGTTGGTGGCGATTGATGCGCAGCAGACGATCACGCTGGGCACTTTGTTTCGGCGCAGCGCGGAAGCGAGCCTGGGTCGGCCGGTGTGTCGGCTGATCAACACGCATTTTCATCTTGATCATATCGCAGGCAATCCGGCATTTGCGGATGTGCCGATCATCGCGCATCAGCGCACGCTGGCGTTACTGCATGGCATGTTGGGGGAGGGAACCGGCTGGAGCGTGGCCGATGCAGCGACCAAATTGAAACTGTTTTTTGGTGGAAATTTCAGTGAACTTGTGGCGCCTGATGATCCGGGGGCGACTTGGTTCGAGGCGAGGGTGAGCGGGCCGGGCTATGAGGTGATGCAGCTGTTGGCGCCAAGTGAGACTTTTGCCGACATGCTGGCGCTTCAGACCGGTAGGGATATGTTGGTGGCACGCTATCTCGGGCCGGCCCATTGCGATGGCGATCTGGTGTTGCATGTGCCGCGCGCGGGTGTGGTGTTTTTGGGGGACCTGCTGTTTGTCGGGCGGTTTCCGTGGTTCGGCGATTGCGACCTGGCCGGGTGGATCGCGCGGCTGGACAGCGTGATGGCGATGGATGTGGGGGTGGTGATTCCCGGACATGGGCCGCCGGCGGGGCTGCGCGAGGTTGCCGCGTTTCGAGGATTGCTCAGCGATGTTCTTGAGGCGGTTGCTGCAGCGGTGAGGCAGGGCTGGTCGGAGGAGGCGGTGGTCGCGGGGGTCAGACTGCCGCATCATGCTGGGTTGCCGCGCTACGAGGCGTGGCTGCCGGCGAATTTGCGCGCCACCTATCGGGCATTGCGTCGGTGATGCAGCAGACCGCACCCAGCATGTCGGCGATTTGCGATTGCCATGCGCATATTGTGCTGCCCCATGCGCCTGTCGAACGGTTTCTGCAGATGCTCGACCTGCACGGGATTGGGCGAGCCGTGTTGGTGCAGCCGACGCATTATGCAAGCGACTGCTCGGTGCTGGCGACGGCGATCGCCCGCGCGCCGGATCGACTGCGCGGCGTCGGCGTTGCGGGAGCGGAGGCCAGCGAGGCTGACCTGATGGCGCTTCACTCCGCCGGTGTCCGCGGGTTGCGGTTCTCTGAAATGCCGAACCCCCATGGGGATGGCCGCATGCCGGGTACAGTGGGCTTTGATGCATTGCGGACGCTTGCACCGCTGATCAAATCTCTTGGATGGCACGCGCAGCTTTGGGCTGATGCCGATGTTTTGGCGGCGGCTGCACCGTGGTTGCGGCAGCTTGGAATTCCCATCGTGCTCGATCATATGGGGCGGCCGAGCGTTGCGCGCGGGGTTGTTGATCGAGATTTTCAAATATTGTGCGGTATGGTGAAAGACGGCGTGGCTTGGGCAAAATTGTCGCTGTGCCGCCTATCGGCGCGCGCTCCGGATTATGTCGATGCACGGCCATTTCATGATGCGTTGATTGCGGCCAATCCGACGCAGCTGGTGTG
>CAIVDX010000619.1 GCA_903904805.1 uncultured Rhodospirillales bacterium | reverse complement strand
GTGCAGCATGACCTCGGTCGCCTCGTCCCGGCTCTTCTGAAAGATGCGCTGCAGGACATCGACCACGAATTCCATCGGCGTGTAATCGTCGTTCAGCATCAGCACCTTGTACATCGACGGCTTCTTGGTCCGCGTGCGGGTGAGCGTAAGCGCGCCAGTGCGGCGATCGTCATCGCCATCACCGTCATCGCGACGCGGCGGCTGCTGTGGCGGCCCGCCGGGCGGCTCGCCCGGCCCACCCAAGCGCCAATCATTCACCTCAAATCCCAAAACCATCGTCTCGAATCCGACTCCACGCTAAGAGCACAAGTGAATTATACGCGAATTATATAGGCAGTGTTTGCGATTTCGCTACCTCGTCCTCAAACCATCCTTTCCGACCACCAGCATCCAGCGGTCGGCACGATCGCGGTTGGCAGGAGCCAGGAAATTGCGACGCAGCTCAGCAGGCTCCAGCTCGCGCGGCCGGTTGATCGGTACTTTAACGCCGTCCAGAGCGAACAGTCTGGCTATAAATTTGGCATTTGCGAAATGGTCGGTGGGGTAATGATAAGCCTGAAAGCCCCAGACACCGTTGCGGCACGACGCCACCGTCCACCAGAAATCATTGTCCGGCAGCCGCATGCCATCGCGTGGTGGCCCGAAGGCAGCACTAGCTTGGAACAAGCCCATGAGATCACCAGTCTCGGCGGGGGTGAGGATGCGCTCCGCCCGGCGCGTGCCCCACGGTGCCTCGACGTCATTGAGATTGTAGATGACGACGTTGGTCACGACGCCCTGATTGGCCAACACCCGAATCGACAGGCCTGCTGTGCCATCAGGCTGCAAAAACAGCTCGTAGATGCGGACCTGCTCCTCCCAGAGAGCGTTGTAGACGAGCCGAATACGGCTGCGGCCCCCCGGCCTGCAGGCCTCGCGAATATCGTCGGCCGCGACAAAGGCGAACCAATTCAGGCTGCGGCTCAGCGGCTGGTCGATTCGCTGTTCCGGCCGCTGGGCGAAGGCCGCCGAGCTTGCGGCCACCGCGACGGCAAAGGCTGCGATCATCGACATCCACCTCATTCCGACCTCCAAACTGCGCTACAGCATGTTCCGCGCCAACTGAGGCGGATCGGCGGCACGGTGAAAGTTGCATTTCCCAGTTCATTTCAGTAATCTTATAGAACAAGCGCTTAACCCATTGGTTAGGCTAACAATTTCTTGACATCGAGTATGGCGTTCCTGAGATGACCCCTCTCTTCTCGCGTTTCTCGGTACTCGTGTCATGGTTTGCAGCCTGTCTTTTGGCGGCTTCAGTCCTGGCACCCTTCACGGCCTACGCTCAGAACGCCTCGACCAAAATGCGGACCGCACCGCCGTCGACCCTCCATGGCCCCGCCAAGGCTGCCTTTCGCGGTTTCAATCCCTGGGTGCCCAACCCCGCCGTTACCGGCAAAGACGCCTATCTCGTGATCGACGCAGCAACCGGCCGCGAATTGATGTCGGATCGAGCGGACGAACTGCGCCATCCGGCGTCTCTCACCAAGCTGATGACGCTTTACCTCACTTTCGCTGCGCTCGATTCGGGTCGAATGTCGCTGGGCGACGCCTTGGCGGTCTCAATCAGCGCCCACAATGCCCAGCCGACCAAAATGGGCGTGCCATTGGGCGGCTCGGTGACCGTGCGTGATGCCGTCATGGGCCTGGTCACGCGGTCGGCCAATGACGCTGCGGTCGTGCTGGCCGAAGCACAGGGTGGCGACGAAGAGGGCTTCGCGCGGCTCATGACCCAGAAAGCGCGGCAGCTTGGTATGTCGTCGACGGTCTACCGCAATGCATCGGGCCTACCCAACCGCGAGCAGGTCACCACCGCGCGCGATCTCGCTCGGCTGGCGAGCGCCCTGCTGCGCGACTTCCCGCACTACTACCCGCTGTTCTCGGTGCAGAGCTACATGTACCGCGGGCGGCCGCTCGAGAACCACAACCGCATGCTCCTCACCTATCCGGGCGCGGATGGCTTCAAGACCGGTTACACCTCGGCTTCGGGCTTCAATCTCGTGATG
>CAIVDX010000618.1 GCA_903904805.1 uncultured Rhodospirillales bacterium | reverse complement strand
GCCGATGCCTCGAAGGTCCGTCTGGGCGCTTTTGCCCCGAGCCTGCCGACCGCCGATGCCTCGAAGGTCCGTCTGGGCGCTTTTGCCCCGAGCCTGCCGACCGCCGATGCCTCGAAGGTCCGTCTGGGCGCTTTTGCCCCGAGCCTGCCGACCGCCGATGCAGGCAAGGTGCGCCTCGGCGCCTTCGCGCCCACCCTCTGAGCGGCAGCCTGTCGCGGGTCTGGTCCCCTTGACCAGGCCCGCCCATCCTGCCGACGCTGGGCGGGTCGGGCGCTTCGCCTGGCCCGCGTGCGTTCTCCCTCTCACCAGCAAGGCTGTCCGAGATGCAACAGATCAGCACCGACCTCATCGCCGATGCCACCACCGCTGAGCCCGCCAAGCTGGTCACGTTCCATCGCTTCATCCCGCAGGCGCGCCTGCCGATGCGCGCCGACCGCTCGGCCATGGGCACCATCCCCACCCGCGCCTTCCGCTATTGCGAGGCCATCGTCACCGCCAACTCCTTCGGATATTACGTGTTCCCGCCAATGAACTTCACGCTGATGTTCGACGGCGCGGAGATCACCTGGAACTATGAGGGCGGCCCCGGCTTCCAGCCCCTGCGCGTCGCGCAATTCCCCAATTTCCGCGAGCATTTCGATGCCGTCGCGCCCGAGGATTGCCGTGAATTCTCCCCGCCCTTCATCGGCTCGCTGCATGAGCCCGGCATGATCCAGCTCTGGTCCGGCCTGGTCGCGCGCACCCGCCCCGGCTGGTCGCTGCTGGTCCGCGCGCCCGCCAACGTGCCGAACAAGGAGGCCTTCGAGGTGTTCGAGGGGGTGGTGGAGACCGACCGTTGGTTCGGCCCGCTCTTCTCGGCGGTGAAGCTGACACGCACCAACACGCCGATCGAGTTCCGCGCCGACTACCCGCTGTTCCAGGTCCAGCCGATCCCGCGCGAGGCGCTCGATGACCGCAATCTGAACGATTACGAGCTCGTGCCGGAACTCAGCCAGCTCAGCCCGGCGGATTGGGATGAGTATTACGATACCGTGGTGCGTCCCAACATCGCCGACAAGCGCCCGCGTGGCCAATATGCGAAGGACACCCGCAAGCGCCGTGCGAGTGAGGAGTAGGCTCGCTCGTTACCGCCGCCGGCTCCTCTCAGTGCGCCGGCCGGGCGAGGAAGTCGATCTGCCACTGCATCTCCTCCTCGGTGAGCGGGAAGCACTCGCCGTTCGGGGCCAGCGTGGCGTCCGGCTTCAGATGGCCCAGCGCCACCTGTATTGGCACGCACAGGCTTGCCGGCAGGCCGGCTCGCCAGACCAGCGCGGAGAGCGCCTTCGCACTGCGCAGGGTGATTGCGCGCGCCACATGGCTTGCCGGCAGCGAGCCCGCCACCGCCAGCATCGCGGTGGCGAGCCGCGCCTGGCCACGCCGCAGGGCCGCCACCATCGCTGTCTCATCAAGCGCCTTGCTCTCGAACAGCCGATGCGCCAGCAGCAGTGCCGCCGCCGCCGGCGGATCCGTCTCCGGCCAACTGACACCCGGCGGCAATGCGGGTCGCGGCTGCGGCTCAGGGGCTGCGTTCAGCAACCGCGCATGCAGACGCTGATGCAGCTCGGCGATCAACGGTGCGGCCAGATCGCTGCGCGCCGCCAGTGCCGCCAGCAGATCATTCGCCACGAAGCCCGACAGGGTGCGCGCCGCGTAGGGCGTCAGGCTCGGTCGGTTCACCAGCGGCCCGTGCCAGCGCAGGCGCGGCTCTGCCCGATCGACGATCCCGTCCAGCGTCGCCTCCTGGATGGCGGCCGAGCGATTCTCCAGCATCACGCCGATCGTCTCGTCATCGGCCGCGGTGGCCAGCCAGTCGCTCGCCCGGCTGGGCAGCGCGATGCGCATCGCCACCGATGTCGCCGCCGAGGGCTGCGCGGTGAGCAGCGCGATCAGATCATCCTCGGTTAACACAGGTGATAGCCGGATCACCGGATCGCTCACCGCGGTGACCGGGTCGTAGGCCAGCATGAGGATCAGCTCCCGCGGCGCGCCGGGCATGTCCTTGAGCACTTCGGCGATCGCGCCCCGCACGCGCTCGGCAGTGTCGCGCACCAGCCGCCGCAGCAGGCCAAGAACATGCATCCGTGTGGCGTCCAGCTCATCATCGCCGAGGTCTGGGCAGAGCGCCGCCAGCCGCCCGCCGAGCAGCGCGCGCACCCGCTCGTCCCTGTCCTCCACCAGGCGCAGTTCGGTGGCCGGCGAGGCGGAGGCGTTCATCGCCACCGACGCCCGCACCGTTACGTCAGGGTCGAGTGCAAGTTGCTCCAGCAGGCGCGGCGGTGTGGCAGCGGCCGTGGCCAGTCGTACCCGTGTGGTCAGGTCTTGGATGGTGTCGGTGATGAGGCTCATGGCGGGTCCTGTCACGGCGGATCCGGGCAGCGCGGATACGGCTATTCGGCATCGGGGGCGGCACGCCAGCAGCCGCGACCGGCATGCTTGGCGTCATACATGGCCAGATCGGCGCGGCGGAGCAGGCCATCCTGGTCTTCGTCGCTGCCCGGCAAGCGCTCGGCCAGGCCGATGGAGAAGCCCAGCGCGACCGGCCCGTCGGGCGTGTCGACCACCAGACGCTCCGGCGCGACACGCACCAGCCAGTCGGCACGTTCGGCGGCGATCAGCCGGTCCGCGCCATCAAGCCAAAGCGCGAACTCGTCGCCGCCCAGCCGCGCCACAAGGTCGCTCGGCCGCGTGCTGTCGCGCAGCAGCCGCGCCACCTGCCGCAGCGCCACGTCACCCATCTCATGGCCCCAGCTGTCGTTCAGACTCTTCAGCCGATCGAGATCGACATAGACCAGCGTGCCCGCCTGCGCCTCGCGCTCCAGCCGGTCGATCCGGCGCGGCAGCTCCTCGAGGAAGGCGCGGCGGTTGAGCAGGCCAGTCAGCGGATCGGTGCGGGCCTGGCGCGCCATCTCGCGTTGGATTTCCTCATGCTCCAGTGCGACCCGCGCGATGCCGGCGGCGGATTGCAGCAGCCGCCGCTCCTCATCGTCCCAGCCGCGGGCGCCGGGTGGGCGCCACATCAGCAGGAAGCTGCCGGCCGAGAAGCGCGTGGGGGTGGCCACCGCGATCAGCAGCCGTCCATCGGGCGCGGCAGCCGGCTGCGCGCGACCGGCCGAGGCATGCGGCAGCGGCGGCGGCGGTGCCAGCGGCACCGCCAGCGCGCTGGCGGCACCGGTGCCGGCCTCGTGCAGGAGGCGCATCGAGCCATCCTCCATCGCCTCGATCACCGCGGCGCCCTCGGCACCCAGGGCGCCGAGCATCGCCGCCAGCGTGGCCTCCATCATTCGCTGCGCCAGCAATTCCTGCCGCATCTGGGTGAGGATGTGGTCCACCATCGCGCTGCGCCGCAGGGTGGCAGCCAGCATGTCCTCCTGCGCGGTGGACTCGCTGATATCGATCCCCATGCCGCGCGCGCCGACCACGTTGCCCAGCTCATCCAGCAACGGCACCGCGCCGATCAGCAGACAGGCCATGCTGCCATCCGCGCGCTTGAGCCAGACCCGCTGGCGATGCAGCGGGCCT
>CAIVDX010000617.1 GCA_903904805.1 uncultured Rhodospirillales bacterium | reverse complement strand
CGGACGAGGTCGGAGAGCAGGGCGTCGATGCCCTCGGCGAAGGCCAGGTGCAGGCCGATCTTGAAGAAATTCACCTGGCCATCGAGGCGGGCGATCATTTCACGGGCGAGGTCGATGCGCGGGACGTCGATCGCGACGATCAGGCGGTCGGCCATGCGGGCTGGGGTGCATCTCATCGTCGAATCGTAGCCGGGATTTCCGGCGCGGCAAACCGGGGGCTATGCTGAGGGCATGGACACCGGCGCCAAGGACAACGAACCGCATCTCTCGCCGCGTCAGGTGCTGTTGGCGTTCTTCCCCTCGATTGTGCTGCCGATGTTTTTGGCGGCGATCGATCAGACGATCATCTCGACGGCGTTGGCCGACATCGCCGGGCAGCTGGGCGATGTGCAGCGCGTGTCGTGGGTGGTGGTGGCGTATCTGATCGCGGCGACGATCGCCACGCCGATCTATGGGCGGCTGGGCGACGCGCTGGGGCGGCGGCGGATGATGTATGTCGCGCTGAGTTTTTTCCTCGCGGGGTCGGCCTTGTGCGCGATCGCGCCGAGCATTTTGCTGCTGTCGGCCGCGCGGGTGGTGCAGGGGCTGGGCGGTGGCGGGCTGATGGCGCTGTCGCAGGCGTTGATCGGTGAGCATGTGCCGCCGCGCGAGCGTGGGCGCTATCAGGGCTATCTGGCGACGGTGTTCGTGGGTGCGGCGGCGGTGGGGCCGGTGGCCGGTGGGTTTCTGACGCAGCATTTTGGCTGGCCGTCGGTGTTTCTGATCAATCTGCCGCTGGGGGCGGCGGCGTTCGTGCTGCTGATGCGGCTGCCGGGGCGGGTGATCGCGTCGGGCCGGTTCGCGTTCGATTATGTCGGTGCCGGGCTGTTCATCGCGGCGGTGATTCCGCTGCTGTTGGCGCTGGAGCAGGCGCAGGCTTTGTCGGCGGCGAGATTGCCGGCGATTGGTGGGTTGCTGGCGCTGGCGGTGGTCTGCGGTGCGGTGCTGTTTCTGCATGAGCTGCGGACGGCGACGCCATTGTTGCCGCTGCGGCTGCTGAAGGATCCGACGATCTGGCGGTCGGCGTTGCTGGGCTCGTGCATTGGCGGGATCATCGTGCCGCTGGTGAGCTACACGCCGATCTATATGCAGGTGGTACGCGGGCTGAGTCCGAGCGAGACGGGGCTGGTGCTGTTGCCGCTGACGGCGGGCATTCCGATCGGCTCGATGATCACCGGGCAGTTTGTCAGCCGTAGTGGGCGGGGGCCGATCTTTCCCTCGGTGGGGCAGCCGATCGTGGCGGTGCTGATGCTGGTGTTGGCGACGACGCTGACGTTGTTGCCGATGCGGCCGCTGGTGCTGTTGCTGGCGGTGATTTCGCTGTTCACCGGCACCGGGATGGTGGTGGTGCAGACGCTGACGCAGATTGTGGCTGGGCCGAGGAACCTGGGGGCGATCGCGGCGTCGGTGCAGTTGGCGCGGGCGTTGGGGGCGAGTTTGGGCACGGCGTTGGTGAGTGCGGTGCTGTTCGGCGCGATCGCGTTGCATGACAGCGAGCTGGCCGGTCTGTTCGGCGAGTTGCTGCAGAATGGCCAGGTGTTGCTGGCGAGGCTGGGTGCCGAGCGCGCGGCCGAGGTGCGCGGCGAGCTGGCGGACGCCTTCAGGGCCGCCTACGTCACGATCGCCCTGATCGCTTCATGCGGTTCCATCCTGGCCTGGAGCATCCCCCGCCGCCGCCTCTAACGGCCGACATGTTTGGGTCTCTGCCGTTAGGTTTCAAAAGTTCTTTGGTTCTGTCTTGCAAGACAGAACAAGTCTTATGTCAAACGAAGCGCGCCAGCCTGACGACCGTGTGGCCTCGGCTTGGCCGCAGGGTTGGCATCACCAGCAGGCAGTCATCGTGCGGTGTGCGGATTTCGGTGTCGCCGTCATGTGCGATGAGGGTGCCGGCGGATGGGATGATGTCGCCGCCGCGGTAATTTTGTTCGAAGCGGAAGGCGCCTGACGCGGCGGTGATCACGGCGGTGACCTCGGCGACGCGCTGTGGCGGGTGGTGGGGTGTGCCGTCGTCGAGCACGCGCAGCCAGTCCGGTTCGACCAGTTTCAGGTGGCGCAGCAGGCCGGCGATGGCGGCCTGTGTGGTGGCGACGGTGGCGTTCTCCCAATGCTGGCCGGCCTCGACGAGCACCGCGGTGGCGTCGCCGTTGGGGGCGAGGAAGCGGGGGTAGTCGATCAGGCGGGGGCCGGTGACATGGCCTTCGTCGGCCACCACGAGGGCCGGGCTGCCGATGGCGAGCGCGAGGTCGCGGCCACGGGCGGAGGTGCCGCACAGGGTGAGCGGGTCGGACGGCCAGAGCATCGAGTGCAGGTCGAGCAGGACATCCACCGTGTCGATCAGCGGGCGGATTTCGCGGGCTCGGTCAAGCTCCTGGGAGCGGCGGGTGCTGTCGAGCATCTCCGGGTCCCACAGGCGGTTGAAATCCTCGTCGGCGAAGCGCGACAGGGTGGGGTTGGCGGGGTCGAAGCGGGCGAAGGCGGCGAGGTTGATGAAGCCGAGTGTGAGGGTGCCTCGGCTGGGCTGCAGGCCGGCGCGGAGCATACGGTCGAGCGCGACGGCGCCGGCGATTTCGTTGCCGTGGGTGACGGCGGTGATGCAGACATGCGGGCCGGGATGGCCGGATTGCAGGCTGGTGAAGCCGCGCAGGCCGATATTGCCCTCCAGCCATGGGCTGATGTCGGGCGTGGCGAATTCGACCGGGAAGGTCGGCAGCGGTGGCTCGGGCGTGCCCCGCCGCGCCACCCGGCCTGCCGGCTCGGCCTTGCCCCCTGCTTGTGCGCCCAACGATGTCATCCGACGCATCCTATACGGGCGGCGGAACTCGGCAATCCGTCCGTCGCGTCAGCACCGTCTGATGCGGGTGCGCGGGGTTGCGCCGGGGGGGCACGCACAGTACTCGTCGGGAAATGGCCAGTCAGATTCGAACGATCTCGCCGCTGCACCGGGTTTGGCGCGGCCTGCCCGCGGGCCCGCGGCGGGCGGTGCTGGCGCATGGCGCGGCGTTGCTGGCGCCGAAGCCGGATCGGCCGGCGCCGCGGGCGGCGGGCGGCATCTATGTCGCCGGTGAGCTCGCGCGGGCCTCGGGGTTGGGCCAGGCGGCGCGGCTGCTGCTGGCGGGGCTGACGAGCCTGGGCGTGGCGGCCGAAGGGGTGGAGCTGAGCGGCCTGCCGGGGCGGCATGTCGATCTGCCGCCAGGCCTGCCGGAGGGCGCGCCGCTGCTGATCGCGGTGAACAGTCCGCATCTGCCGATCGCGTTGATGCGGCTGGGCCGTGCGGCGCTGCGGGGGCGCCGGGTGATCGGCTATTGGGCGTGGGAACTGCCAAGTCTGCCGCGGTCCTGGCGGATCGGCTGCGACTTTGTGCATGAGGTGTGGGGGCTGTCGGACTTCACCTGCGCGGCGCTGGAGACGGTGATGCCGGGCCGGGTGCGGCGGGTGCGGCTGTGTCTGCTGGCGGCGCCGCCACGCCCGTCCGCGATGGACCGCGCGGCGTTCGGGCTGCCGGAGGATGCGGTGGTGACGCTGGTGTCGTTCAACCTGGCGTCGTCGCTCGCGCGGAAGAATCCGCAGGGGGCGATCGCGGCGCATGTGCAGGCGTTCGGCGACCGGATGGATCGGATGCTGCTGCTGAAGGTTGGCAATCCCGGTGATTTTGCCGAGGATTTTGCCAGCTTGCGCGCGCTGTGTGACGGCCATCCGAATATTCGCATCGAGACGCGCACGTTTCCCGAGGCGGATTCGCTGGCGCTGACGCGGGCGGCCGATATCGTGATGTCGTTGCATCGCAGCGAGGGATTCGGGCTGGTTCCGGCCGAGGCGATGCTGCTGGGGCGGCCGGTGGTGGCGACCGGGTGGTCGGGCAATCTGGATTTCATGGATGAGCGCTCGGCCGCGTTGGTGCCGTATCATCTTGTGCCGGCGCGTGATCCGCGCGGGGTGTTCGAGGCGGCGGGCGCGGTGTGGGCGGAGCCGGATGTCGGTGCGGCGGCTGGCTGGCTGCGGCGGCTGGCGGATGATCCCGCCCTGCGGGCGGAGCTGGGCGCGCGTGGGCAGGCCTTCGCGACGGCGCGGCTGGGCACCGATGATCTGCGCGCGGCGGTGGTTGGGCTGGGCCTGCCATGCGGGTGATCTGCTGGCAGTGGGGGCGCCGGGGCGGCGGTCCGCGCTTCGCGATGGGGCTGCGTCAGGGGTTCGAGGAAATTCCCGGTGCGACGGGGTTGCTGTCCTTGTCGGAGCAGGCGGAGGTTCTGCATGCGCCGGGGGCGCCGGTGAATGATCTGCCGTTTCGCACCTATGAGGGGGGCGCGTCGCTGATCGGCCGCCTGCTGGAGGCGCCGTTCGGGGTGGGGCCGTTGAGCCGCCGGGTGGGGGCGTTGGCGCCGGGCCTGGCGGTGTGCGCGATGCCGGCGCTGCTCGATCCGCTGATGACGGCCTCGCTCGCGCGGCTGGGCATTCCCTATGCGGTGGTGGCGCATGATGCGGTGGTGCATCCGGGTGATCATCTCAGCGCGCCGATCGTGGGTGTGCTGCAGCGGCGGCTGCTGGGCGGGGCGCGGGCGGTGATCGCGCTGAGCGCGCATGTGGCAGCCGAACTGGCCGCGCAGGACATCGCGACCCATGCGGTGGCGGCGCATCCGCCCTTTCTGTTCGGGCCGCGGCCGCCGGCGCCGTTCAGCCATGGTGGGGCGGTGCGGCTGCTGTTTTTCGGCCGGCTGCTTGCCTACAAGGGCTTGGATCTGCTGGCCGAGGTGCTGGCGCAGCCGGATCTGGGATGCGAGGTGCGGGTTGTCGGCAGTGGGCCGGAGACGCCGGCGCTGGCGGCGTTGCGCGGGCTGCCGGGAGTGCGCGTGGAAAATCGCTGGGTACCGGAGGCGGAGGTCGGCGATCTGCTGGCCTGGGCGGATGCGGTGATCCTGCCCTATCGGGAGGCGAGCCAGAGCGGTGTGGCGCCGGCCGCGCTGGCGGCGGGGCGACGGGTGATCGCCACCGAGGTGGGCGGTCTGGCCGAGCAGGTGCGGGGGTGTGAGCTGGCGCTGCTGTGCCCGCCGGATGCGCGGGCGCTGGCCGCGGCGATTCGCGCGTTGCCCGCGCTGGCCGGCGATGGGGCGGCCGCGCCGGAGAGCGGTTGGCGGCAGCTGGCGGAGACGATCCTGGCGGCGTCGTCCCGCTAGGCGCCTGGCGGGTTCAGCCCGGCAGGTGCAGCTTCGCGCCGGTGCGGGCCTGCAGCGATTCCAGGCTGATGCCGTCGATCTTCTCCACCAGCACGAAGCCGCGGGGGGTGACGTCGACCACGGCGAGGTTGGTGTAGACGCGGCTGACAGCGCCCAGCGCGGTGAGCGGGTAGCCGCAATGCTCGACGAGCTTGGCCTGGCCGTCCTTGGTGGTGTGCTCCATCAGCACCCAGAGATTGCGCGCGCCGGCGGACAGGTCCATCGCGCCGCCGACGGCGGGGGCGCTGTCATTCGCCGAGGTGGCCCAGTTGGCGATGTCGCCATTCTCGGCAACCTCGAAGGCGCCGAGGACGCAGAGATCGAGATGGCCGCCGCGGATGATGGCGAAGCTGTCGGCCTGGTGGAAATAGGAGCCGCCGGGGACCAGCGTGACGTGCTGCTTGCCGGCATTGATCAGCCAGGGGTCGATCGCGTCCTTGGCGGGGGCGGGGCCCATGCCGAGCAGGCCGTTCTCGGAGTGGAAGATCACTTCCTTGTCGGCGGCCATGTGGTCGGCGACCAGGGTGGGGATGCCGATGCCGAGATTCACGTACCAGCCCTCGGGGATGTCCTGGGCGAGGCGGGCGGCCATTTGCGGGCGGGAGAGCGGGGTGATGGTCTCGGTCATCGGGTACTCCTCAGCTTGCTGGGTCGCCGTAGGGGACGTGAACGACGCGGTTGACGTAGATGCCCGGCGTGACGATGGCATCGGGGTCGAGTTCGCCGAGTTCGGCCATGTGCTGGGACTGCGCGATGGTGAGCTTGCCGGCGGTGGCCATGACCGGATTGAAGTTCCGGCCGCTGGAGCGATAGATCAGGTTGCCCCAGCGATCGGCCTGCCAGGCCTCGACCAGCGCGACGTCGCCGTAGAGGGCCTGTTCGAGGATGCAGCGGCGGCCGTTGATTGTGCGTTCTTCCTTGCCCTCGGCGAGGCGGGTGCCCACGCCGGTGGGGGTGTAGAAGGCGGGCACGCCGGCACCGGCGGCGCGCATGCGCTCGGCCAGCGTGCCCTGCGGGACGATTTCGAGCTCCAGCTTGCCGGCGCGGAACAGCTCCTCGAACACCACCGAGCCGGCGCTGCGCGGGAAGGAGCAGATGATCTTGCGCACGCGGCCGAGCTCCATGAGCTTGGCGAGGCCGACGCGGCCGGTGCCGGCATTGTTGGCGACGATGGTGAGGTCGGTCGCGCCCTGTTCGATCAGCGCCTCGATCAGCGCGTTGGGCTGGCCGACCGCGCCGAAGCCGCCGACCAGGATTGTGGAGCCGTCTTTTACGCCTGCAAGTGCGTCGGCCAGGCTCGCAACGCGCTTATCAATCATGGGTTCAGACTTTCTCGACCTGGCTGTATTCCAGTTCGACCGGCGTGGAGCGGCCGAAGATGGAGACGGAGACCTTCACGCGGCCCTTCTCCTCGTCGACATCCTCGACGGTGCCGTTGAAGCTGGTGAAGGGGCCGTCGGCCACGCGGACCTGCTCGCCGATCTCGAAGATGATCGAGGGGCGGGGATTGTCCACGCCGTCCTGGCTCTGCTTGAGGATGCGGTCGGCTTCGGCCTCGGTGATCGGGCTGGGGCGGGTCTTGGTGCCGAGGAAGCCGGTGACCTTGGGGGTGTCCTTGACGAGATGCCAGGTGTCGTCGGTCATTTCCATCTTCGCCAGGACGTAGCCGGGGAAGAATTTACGCTCGGTGTTGACCTTCTGGCCGCGGCGGACCTCGACGACTTCCTCGGCGGGGACGAGCACGTCCTCGATCAGGTCGGCGAGCCCCTTCTGGGCGGCCTGCTCCTTGATCTGCTGGGCGATCTTTTTCTCGAAGCCCGAATAGACATGCACGACGTACCAACGCTTGGCCATTTCTGTCCTCAATAGAGTGCGGCGCGCGCGACGATGACGCGCGGCATGCCGCTGATCGGTAACATTAGCTGATAAGCGCCATCGAGCGATAGCGTCGGGTTCGCGCGGCGAGACATGCTCAGCCGTTGAAGCCAAACAGGGCGCGAATCGCCAGTCCCACCAACTGGTCGATGGTGAAGAAGAAGATCGCCGCGAGCGCGGCCATGGCGAACACCAGGCCGGTGGTCACCAGCGTCTCCTTGCGGGACGGCCAGGTGATCCGGCCGACGTCCATCCTGACATCACGTACGAACTTCGCGGGATTGACCGCCACTCTGGCCTGTCCTTGTCTAACGGTGACCCATCCGAACGGGCTCGGGGTGGGGGTCTGAACCGCCGCGACTGGCAGGGGTGGAGGGTCTCGAACCCCCAGCCTCCGGTTTTGGAGACCGGCGCTCTAGCCAATTGAGCTACACCCCTGCACGCGCGGCGCGCAGGCGCGGTAACGACAACGCGGGGGGCCGTCTGTCAAGTGTGCAGACGGTCTGCCAACCATCGCGGGGAGGCGGCGGGGACCAGGTGGCTGACCAAGTGACTGAGATTCCGGCCGGGCGGGCGCCGCTCGACCGGCGCACCTGGACACTCGCGCTGGGCACCTTTGCAATCGGCACCGATGCCTTCGTGGTGGGTGGGCTGCTGCCGGACATCGCCGGCGACCTGTCGGTGGGGTTGGACGCGGCGGGGCAGGTGGTGACGGCCTATGCGCTGACCTATGCGGTGGGCTCGCCGATCCTGGCGGCACTGGCCGCGCGCTGGCGGCGGGATCG
>CAIVDX010000616.1 GCA_903904805.1 uncultured Rhodospirillales bacterium | reverse complement strand
TCGGCACGCTGCGCAACCCGATCGTGCAGGAAGGCTGAGGATTTTAAGGCGTCGGGCTGATCGCCCGGCGCCTTATCGTCGGTGCTGTGAAAAGGGCCACGGATGGCGGGCGGCAGCCCAGCCCTCCGTGGCCCTTTTTTTGATTCGTGTTCAGCGCTGACGCGTGCCGTTGCTGGCCAGGCCCAGCAGCGCCGCACCGAAACCGCCGGCGCACAGGGTAACGACAATCATCATCCAGCGCACCCGCAGCGCGATCGTCTGTGCTTCCAGTTCAAGCTGCGCGACCATGCCCGAGCGGGCCTTGGCGATGCGTTCGGTTATGTCGCCTGGGCCGGTCAACACGGCGTCTGCCATATCGCCCAGACTGTCGCGCATCGCCGCCAGTCTGCTGGCCCCGTCAGGCGCTTGCGAGGCGAGCAATGCGGCGTCCAGCACCGCTTCGCGTTGCATGGCGCGCTCCAGCGGAACCGGGATGGCATAGACGGCGAACAGGCCGGTCAGCCCAACAACCATGAAGGTGGCGATCAAAAAGCCGGTCAGGCCGGCACGGTTCGAAGGGCTCATGGCACTGGCTTCCCGTGCCTTCGATGCCGCGTCAAGCCGGTCGGCGAGGTGGCAGCCGCCCGTTCAGCGTTTTTTAGCCTCATCACGGCACCGTGGCCGGATGCGGCATATTGGCGTGAAGCGTCTGGAACAGATTCGGACCTGGCTGGCTGGCCAGCAGCCGGCGCCGGCGCCCGACCAGTCCCCCCGCGTGCAGTCGCCGGTCGCCACCAGCGCCGCGCCCCCGCAGTCGCCGGCTCCGAGTGGCTGGTCGGCTGACCGCTGGGCGGCGGTTGAGGCGCTTTGGGGAGCAGGGTGTCCCTTGAGCGGAGGCGCATCCGAGCTCATCCGCCTGGCAACCCCTCTGGGATTGTCTGGCGCCTGCAGCGTGCTGTTCCTCGGAGCTGGAGGACCGGGCCCTGCCACCACGTTGGCAAGCCAGTTCGGCGCCTGGGTTGCCGGGCATGAAAGCATCGCCGACCCCCGCCCCAGCAGCCGCCGGCGCGCCGCCGTGGCGGGTGGCCTGGCGCATCGCGCCAGCATGGAGGAGTGGTCTCCCGCCGCGCCGGCCTTCCGCCCCACCTACTACCACCGCGCTGTCGTGTGGGAGCCGCTTGCCGCGTGCGAGGTCGCCCCGCTCGCCACCGCGCTGGCCAACGCGTTGAAGCCTCAAGGCCAGATCGTTTGGCTCGATCTCGTCGCGGGCCCGCGGCCGCCGGACGAGCTATTCGCCCGCTGGGCGCGCATCGAGGCCCGGCCAGCCCCACTGCCGGAGGAAACCCAGATCACCCGCGCGCTCGGCCGCGTCGGCTTCGACGTTCGGGTGGTCGAGGATCTTTCGCAGCATCACGAAAGGCTCATCATCGGGGCATGGCGAGATCTGCTGCGCCGCATCCACGCCTCCCGTCCCCCCGCCCGACTCGCCGCTGCCATGGTCGATGAGGCGGAGCGCGCTCTGCTGCGCCTGCGCCTGCATCATCTCGGGCAGATGCGCCTCGTGCGTTTGCATGCCATCCGCTAGCGTCTGCGGCTTGACAGTCGCCCGCCCGCTCACTATCCCCCGCGCCTCAGCCATCAACAGGATTGCCGGGCCGATTGGTCTGCCTTCCCGGAGCACGTGACCATGAAGATCCGCAACAGCCTGAAGTCCGCGAAGGTGCGCGACAAGAATTGCCGCGTGGTGCGCCGCCGTGGCCGCGTCTACGTGATCAACAAGAAGAACCCGCGCATGAAGGCGCGCCAGGGCTAATCGTCTTCGCCGCCGATATCTCCAGCGGCGCGACCTCGGTCGCGCCGCTTGTGTTTTCGGGGCCGGGCTGCATGATCCCGCAAGGGAGGCCCCGATGATCCAGTTCCCCGCACCAAAACAAGATGTTCTCGCCCGCCGGGATGAGATCATCGCCGGGTTGCGAGCGCTCCTCGCGCCCGACGCCGTGATCTCCGAGCCGTTGCGCCTCAAGCCCTACGAAACCGACGGGCTGCCGGTTTATCGCAAAATCCCTCTTGCCGTGGCCCTCCCCGAGACCACCGAGCAGGTCGCGTCTGTCCTGCGTTTCTGCCATGCCAACGGCGTGCGCGTTGTGCCCCGCGGCGCCGGCACCTCCCTTTCCGGAGGCGCGCTCCCGCTGGAAGACGCCGTCGTGCTCGGCATGATGCGGTTCAACGCAATTCTCGACATCAATTACGCTGACCGTTACGCCGTCGTGCAGGCCGGCGTCACCAATATCGGCATCACCGAGGCCGTGAAGGCCGACGGCTTTTTCTATGCGCCCGACCCTTCCAGCCAGCTTGCCTGCATGATCGGCGGCAATGTCGGCATGAATTCCGGCGGCGCCCACTGCCTGAAATACGGTGTGACGGCCAACAACCTGCTCGGTCTCAAGGCCGTCACCATGCAAGGCGAGATCCTTGAGATCGGCGGCGCCCATGTCGATGCCGCCGGCTATGACTGGCTCGGCCTGCTGACCGGCAGCGAGGGCCAGCTTGTGGTCGTCACCGAGGTTACCGTGCGCATCCTGCGCGGCCCTGAAGGTGCACGCGCCATGCTCGCCGGCTTCCGCTCCAACGAGATCGCCGGCCAATGCGTCGACGCCATCATCTCCTCCGGCATCATCCCCGTGGCCCTCGAATTCATGGACCGCCCGGCGATCCATGCCTGCGAGGATTTCGCCCATGCCGGTTACCCGCTGGATGCCGAGGCGCTGCTGATCATCGAGGTCGAAGGCAGCGTTGAGGAGCAGGACCGCCTACTCGCCCAGCTGCGCGCCATCTGCGAGCGGTTCGACCCGATCAGCATGCGCCTGTCGCAATCCGAGGCCGAGAGCCTGGCGATCTGGAAGGGCCGCAAGGGCGCGTTCGGTGCCATCGGCCGCATCAGTCCTGATTACATGTGCATGGATGGCACCATCCCCACCAGTCGCCTGCCCGAGGTGCTGCG
>CAIVDX010000615.1 GCA_903904805.1 uncultured Rhodospirillales bacterium | reverse complement strand
TCTGCCGGAGGATGGATATGCCTTCGTCAAAGGTGTGTTTCAGTATTCCGCCGGGGTGGGCGCCCTGCCCGGCCATCGGATTGTGCGGGTGCGCTTTTTCAATCCGGTGCCGCTCGATGAGGGCTTCGCGCGCATCAAGGCCTATCTGACCGGGCTGGGGCGGCCGCTCACCGCGTTCTGTGCCTGTGAGTTGCGTTCGCCGGCACCGTTCACCGAGGCGGGGTTCATGGCGTTCAACCGCATCTATGCGGGCACGCTGCAGGCCTGGGGGATTTTCCGCGATGGCGAGAACCCGGTGGCGCGCAGCAATGTCTGCCCCGAGTTGAACAAGCCGGCGGTGCCGAGTTTTCATGCCTTCTCCTATGTGGAGCCGGCGGCGGGTGCTCCGGCCAGCTTCGTGATTGCCGGCAGTGGCGAGGCAATGGAGGGCAGTGGCACCTACGCCGAAAAGACCGTGCGCTATCAGGACATTTCGGCGGATGCGATCGCCGAGAAGGCGCGGTTCGTGCTCGGGGCGATGGAGCGGCGGATGGCGGCGCTGGGGCGGAGCTGGGCGGACACCACCGGGGTGCAGGTCTACAGCGTGCACGACATCCATCCGTTTCTGGCCGGCGAGATTGTCGGGCGCGGTGCGGGGCGCAACGGGGTGACCTGGCATTATTGCCGGCCGCCTGTGGTCGATCTCGAATATGAGATGGACTGCCGCGGGGTGGCGGCGGAACTGGTTATTTAGGTTTTGCGGCGGGCGGTGCGGCGGGCTTCTTGTCAGCGGTCTGGCCGGGCTTGGCGGCGGGCGGATCGGGTGGCTGGGCGATCACGGTCTGGCCGAACAGATGGCGGTCTCTTTGATCGTACATCTGCACTTTTTGCAGCCGCGCGACGATCACCCGGTAGCCGTCGCGGTCCGTCCTCACGCCAACGGGCTTCAGCAGCAGGTCGGTCGTCGCGATGCGCGTTGTGCTGTTGTTCGCGAGCGCGGCCTCGCCGACGGAGGCCTGGATGACGGCCGGTGTCGCCGGGTCGATCACCAGGCCGTAGCGGATGCCGCCGAGGTCGACCGAGGCGATCCAGCCATCGGAACCGAGAGGTGTCAGCGGCACGAGCGCGGTGGCGGTTGTGCCGAAGCCGACCTGCATCGAGGTGCGCACCCGCTTCAATTCGGTGGGCGCGATCATGGCGTCGGCCACCACAAGCTGCAGCAAGGGGCGCAGCTTGTCGGCGGCGGCCTCGCGTTCCGCCGAGAAGCGGGTCTCGGTGGCGACGGAGGGCAGTCCGTCGAGATAAGCCTCGATTGGCGGCGGCGTGTCGCTGAGGGCGCTGTAGATCAGCGGCAGCTGGTCGGCATGCAGCGGCACCGCACCGTCCGGGTCGCCACGTTGTGAGATGTCGGAGTCGAGCTCCCAGCGGTTGAGCACGGGCGCGCGTTCGGCCAGCGCACGGGCGCGCAGCAGGCGTGATGCGAGGGTTTCCGCGTCGGCCGTGAAGATCGGGCCATGGGCGTCGGCGAAGACGCGGAAGCCGACCATCTCGGCGGTGGTGTCGACCATGAAGACCGGGCCACCATCGAGGCTGCCGGAGGGATCAAGCGGGGTGAGCCGGGCGATGCGGTAGGTGATCTCGGCGACCAGGCGGCGGTCGGGCTCCATATGGATGTTGTCTTTCGACTTGATCATCCGGTTGGCGAGGAAATTGCGCGCCTCGTCGGGCTGCATGGCGATGCCGTTGAAGCCGCTCACATTGGCGATGTCGACATTGAAGCTGGCGGGCAGGCCGCCATGCACGCCGCAGATCGGCCGGCCGGCCATCATGTTCTCGGGGTTGACGACGAAATGGAACTTCTCCGGCAGTTCGACCGGGAAGCTCTGGTTCTGGAAGTTGTATTCGCCCAGGCGCAACGGTTGCAGCGTGGTGAAGGTGATTTCCGACGCGCGGGTGCGTGCGGCGATGGTGGTCATCTCGCGCACCTGACGCTCATAGATGGCGACGCGCTTGAATTCGTCACTGCCTGCGGCACTGACTTCGTCGCACGCGTACCGGTGGGCGAAGGCGCGCTGGATCAGGCGGTCGCGCAGGCGGGCTGGCTCGGCCGCCAGGTAGCGGGCGAGCAGTGCCTCGTAGCTGATCGATGCGGTGCCGGCGATGGAACGAACCGGCGCATCCGCGCCGACGGCGGGCACGCCGCCCCGCATGGCCTGCAGCGTGTTGATTTGTTCCTGATCGGCGATGGAGCGATCGGTGGCGAGCAGGCGGACAGCGAGCACCACCACGATCATGGCCACCACGGCGGGCGCGCCGAAGGCGACGACGCGCCAGAGTTTGTCGAGCCGGCGGCTGCGGCGAGCGGGCTGGCGAACCGGGCCGCCGCCACCGGAGCGCCGCCGGCGCCTCCGACGCCGGCGGCCGCTTTGGCGGGCGACGTCTGCCGGATTGGGTGCCAGTGGGCGGCGGCTGCGCAGGGCGGCGAGCTTGCGCGCCTCGATCTCCTCCGGCGTCAGGCCGGGCGGATCGGTCTCGGGGTCGAGCTTGACCGTCGGTGCAAAGCCGCTTGTGTCGCCGGGTGCTGCGGGCGGGCTGCCGTCGGCGGCGGCGACCGGCGGTGCCGGGATGGCGCTGACATTGCTGGTGCTGACAGGGCTGGCGCTGACAGGGTTGGCGCTGACCGGGCTGGCGCTGACAGGGGCTGGGTCAGGTGCGTGATCATCCGCTTGTGCCGACGTCGCCGGCTTGTCGCTATGGGGGAGATCGGTCATGCGGTCCCGGCCCGGGTCATGCGCGCGTCCATTCTGCCCGCCCTGCCCCGGTCCCTGCCGCCTCACCATCTTCGCGCCGCGCAACAGTCATGCCGCGCTATATATCACAGGAGCGTCAATTTCCCATGCTGCGCGGGCGGGGCGGTATGCGCCTTGTGCTCAGGCGGCCAGACGCTCCAGCAGGTCCGCGGGTGGCGCATCGGCTTCGAACCGCAGGCTCACGCAGTTTCGCCCATCGTTGCTGACCACGATTGCCTGAAAGATGCTGCCAGCGAGGTCCAGCCGGACCCGCGTGCCCGCCGCGAGGTTGGGGCAACCGCTCAATCTGGCGCCGGTGGCGGAAATGTTGATGGCACGGGCGGCAAGGTCACGCCCGTCGCCCAACCGCAGGCGGCATGGGAGATCCGCCGGATGGCGGGTGGTCCGGCGGCGATCCACTTCTGGTGTGGCGGTGCGCACGGTGCGGATCACAACCGTGCCGAGTTCGGCGACCGCGTGGTCCAGCGCCTCGGAGGCGCCGAGGACCTGCTGGGCGCTGCGGCCGACCTCGACGGCGTCGGCGGCGACATGGGTGACCTGCTCACAGACCTGCCGGGATGCGGTGGCGCTTTCGCTGACGGCGCGCGCGATTTCCGCGGTGGCTGCCCCCTGCTGTTCCACCGCGGCAGCGATGGAGCTGGCCATGCTTTCGATCATGTCGATGGATTCGACAATGGCGATGCCCGCGCTGGCGGCCTGGGCGGCGGCTTGCTGGATGTCGCCCAGTTGACGGCTGATTTCCGCGGTGGAGCGCGCGGTCTGGCTGGCGAGTTGTTTGACCTCGCCGGCGACCACCGCGAAGCCACGCCCGGCCTCGCCGGCGCGGGCAGCCTCAATGGTGGCATTCAGCGCCAGGAGATTGGTCTTGCTGGCGATGTCGGCGATCATGCGGGCCACTGTGCCGATCTCGTCGGCGCGGGCACCCAGCGCGGTGATTGCCTCGCGCGCCGCCAGGCCGCTGCCGGCGGCGGCGCGGGTGGCGAAGCTGGAGGAGCCGACCTGACGGCTGATTTCGCGGATCGACTGGCTGAGCTGCTCGGCGGCGGCAGCCACGGTCTGGGCGGTGCCAAGGGCGGTGCCGGCAGCGCCCTCGGCCTCCGCCGCGTGCGATTCGGAGGGGCCGGCGGCGGCGGCCATGTCGCGCGCGCTGGCTGCCATCGCGATCGTGAGCTGGTGCACCTGTGCCAACGCGCGGGCGGCCTCGGCCTCGATCGCGTCCGCCATCGCGCGCAGCGCCTGGGTTTTTGCCGCCTCCGCCTCCGCCCGCTGCCCGGCCTGGGCGGCCAGCAGCGCGCGGTTTGACCGCATGCCCTCCCGAAACACCTCCATCGCCGCGGCCATCCGGCCCAGCTCATCCCGCCGGCCCAGGCCCGGTACGATGACATCGATCTTGCCACCGGCGAGCTGTTCCACCGTTTCCGCGACGCGGCGGATCGGCTGACCGACGCGCCGGATCATCATCAGCGCGATCAGCACCAGACTGCCGGCCAGCAGGGCGAGCACGGCGCCGATCAGCATCGACACCGTGTGGTCGGTTGAGGTGGCCGCGGCCTCGGCGGTTTCGACCGCGGTGTTGGCCCGTGTGACCAGCTGATCCACCGCCGCCCGGTGTTCGCGATAGACCTCGTTGATCTCGCCGAGTGCCGCGTCCGCGTCGTCATGGTGGTCGGCGGCGATGGACGGGAGGAAGCGCTCGTTGCTCAGCGCGAAGATTTTCGCTGCGGTTGGGGTCACTGCCTGGTCAAGCGGCGCGCGGATCTGCGGGGCGAGCGGCTGCGCGGCCCAATATGCGCGGCGATCCTCGAAATCATGCTGCAACTGGGCGAGTTGGGCGCGCAGCGCCGCGCGCGCGGCGCTGTCCGTCGAATCAAGAAGCTGGTTCAGCACCAGCATGGTTTCCAGCAGATAAAGCGGCGGCGGCAGGATGTCCGCGGTGAGGTCATCGGCCTGTTTGATGCTGGCATAGACGGGGCCGTGCACCTTCAGCTCGCCCAGCGCATGGACGAGCAGACCGACGGCGAGGCCGGCGACGAGGGTGACCAGCAGCACCGCGCCCAGCACGGTGCGGCCGATGCTGGGGCGCAGAAGCGGCGCGCGCATGGGCCAGTTGATACCAATGGGCTGGGTGGTTGTGGCCATGATGCGGCGCCCCGGGTCGGTGTCGTGTCGCCGGGATAACGGGGAAAGGTTGATGAGAGATAAACGGCACTTGCGCCCTGCCCTGGCCGGCGACAGGATCATGACAAGACGGCGCGCCAGCCGCCGGGGCCGATCTGTCCGATATCGACCTGGCCAAAATAACAAGAACCGGAGGACCGACACCATGGCAATGAATCGACGCGACATGTTGCTCAACGGCACCACCGCGGTGGCGGCGGCCTCGTTGGCCGGCGTGGCGCCGCGCGCTGCGCAGGCGCAGGCGCGTGGGGCGGCGATCAGCTGGGATCGCGAGGTGGATGTGGTGGTTGTCGGCGCCGGGGCGGCCGGGGTGCCGGCGGCGATCGTCGCGCGGGAGGCGGGCAACAGCGTGCTGCTGCTTGAGGCGCAGCCGCACACCGGCGGGCACGCGATCTGCTCGGGCGGCAACGTGCCGCTCGGTGGGGGCACCAGCGCGCAGCGGAAATGGGGCGTGGTGGACAGCCCGGACATCGTGTTTCGCGATCTGACGGACTGGACTGTTGTCGAAACAAATGGAGCGCCGGATTATCGCTTCAACGACCGCGAGATCATCCGCGCGTTTGCCGATCATTCAGTGGAAACATTCGAATTTCTGTTGGCGCACGGCGTGGTGTTCGTCGACAAGGCGCCGGATACGCTCGGCGGCGAGTCGGTCGGCAACTCGGTGCCGCGGGAGATGCATGCCGCGCCGCAGGATTTCGTGCTGATCCAGACCGGCAAACCGGCCGAGCCGGAGATGCGCGCCAGGATGTCGACCGGCAACGGCGTCATGCAGCCGCTGGTGGCGTCGGCGCGCAAGCTTGGCGTGGAGATTCTGACGTCGACAAAAATGATCTCGCTGCATCGTGAGCAGCTGAAATCCGGAGCCGTGATCGGCCTGGTCGCTGAGTCGGGCGGCAGGCGCGTCAATATCCGCGCACGCAGGGCGGTGATCCTGGCCACTGGCGGGCACACCACCAACGTGAATTTCCGCCGCATGTTCGACCCTCGCCTGACCGAGGAATATCAGGTGGCTGGCATGCCATGGTCGGAACAGGATGGCTCGGGCGAGATCGCCGGCATGGAGGTGGGCGCGGCCCTGTGGGGGCTGGCCAACAACACGCTGGAGTTTGGCTCGCGCATCACCAAGCCTGGCAATATCGGCACGCGCTACGGCTACGTGAATCTGCGCTGGTTTCCGGGCAGCGAGGTGTTCGACAAGGCCGGTGCCACCGGATTGCGGGTGACCGACTGGCAGAACGTGATCACCGTGAACATGCTGGGCAATCGGTTTTATGACGAAACGGGGCGGCAATTCGGCGCGAATGATTATCACGATATCAATCCATACACGCCGGGCAGCTATCTGAATGCGAAGAACATTACCTGGAATCCGCAGAACTGGCTGAACGCGGCGATGGCGGGCATTGGCGATGGCCATAATGGTGGCGGCGCGATCTGGGCGATCTTCGATTCCGCTGCCGTGGCAAGGGAGAAATGGGAACCGACCCCGCCGAATGTCGATTTCGCCAATGGGTTCTTCTTCCAGGCCGACACGCTGGGTGAGCTCGCGGCGAAGATCAAAATGCAATATCAGCGGGTGCCGATGCCGGCGGACAATCTGGAAAAGACCGTGGCGCGCTACAACAGGTTCGTGGCCCTTGGCCGCGATGAGGATTTCGGCAAGCCCGGCCCGCTCTACCCCATCAGCAAGCCGCCCTACTATGCCGCCTGGTGCACGCCGGTGCTGCACGACACCCGCGCGGGGCTGCGCATCAATGCCGAGTGCAAGGTGGTGGATATGAGCGGCGAGGTCATTCCGGGGTTGTTCAGCGCTGGGGAGACGGCGGGCGGCTTCAGCCTGCACGGTCTGGCGCGGGCGCTGACGCAGGGGGTGATCTCGGGGAAGAATGCGGCCGTGGAGCAGGTGAAGAGCTGAGGGGGGCAGGACTGGGGCTCTGCCCCTTGACCCGCGCGGGTTGACGGTGAGGAAGGGGATTGGCCCCGATAGCCTTAATGGGGCGCAAAGCCAGGCGAAGGTTATCAGGGCCGCCGCCCCCTCCTCACCCTCGCGCGCACGGGTAGGGGGCCCAGGGCACAGGGAATAGGGGCAGAGCCCTGGCGTTGCCTTTGCCCCTCCGCGAGATGCATGGACGCCCGCCACACTGCTGATCTATAGGGTGGGCCAACTGGTCCGCCACGTAGGCGGCAGGACGGCGGGGAGTAGAAGCGTGTCTCAGTCTCATCGGGTTTCGGCATGACCACGGCCATCGAGGTCCGCAAGGTCAGCCAGGCCTTTGGCGCCGTCGGCGATCCGCGCCGGGTGATCGCGCTTGAGGAAGCCAGCCTCGACATTCCCCGCGGCGAGTTGCTGTGCCTGATCGGCCCGTCCGGCTGCGGCAAGTCGACGCTGCTGAACTGCATCGCCGGCCTGGCCAAGCCGTCCGGCGGGCAGGTGCTGGTGGATGGCACCGTGGTGCGCGGCCCGTTGCCGAAGAAGGTGGCGTTCGTGTTCCAGGAAGCCGCTTTGTTCCCCTGGCGCACCATTTTCGACAACATCACCCTTGGCCTCGCGTTCCAGGGTGTCGCCGGCTCCGAGCGCAATGACCGCGCGAAGGAAGCGCTGGAGGCGGTGAAGCTGGATCAGTTCGCGCATCATTATCCGCGCCAGCTCTCCGGCGGAATGAAGCAGCGCGCCCAGCTGGCTCGCGCTCTGGCGCTGCAGACCGACATTCTGCTGATGGACGAGCCCTTCGCGGCCCTCGACGAACAGACCCGCATGGTGCTCGGCGAGGACCTGTCTGTGCTGCTCGCGCGCACCGGCAAGACCATCGTCTTCGTGACCCACTCGCTGGTGGAGGCGGTGTTTTTGGCGGACCGGGTGGCGGTGTTCTCCGCCCGCCCCGGCCGGATCAAGACGATCCTGAATGTGGACGAGCCGCATCCGCGCCGGCGGGAATTCATGACCTCGGACAAGCTCACGCGCATGCGCAACGACCTGTACGAGCTGCTGCATGACGAGGTGCGTCGCACCATGGAAATGACCTCGCAGGTGAGCGTGTAATGCTGCGCGGCTGGCTTCGCTCCGGCGCGCTGTATCAACGCGCCACCCAGCTCGGCTTCATCCTCGCCTGCGGCTTCGCCTGGAACTGGGCGGTGACCAACAACCATGTCAGCAAGCTGATCCTGCCGCCCCTGCCGGCGGTCTGGACGCAGTTCTCCAAGCTGATCATGAGCGGTCGGTTTTGGCCGGATCTGAGCGTGACGCTGACCGAGCTGGTGTTCGCGTTTTCCATCGCCGCGATCCTGGGCTGCCTGATCGGCTATCTGGTCAGCCGCTCGGCCTATGCGGTGCGGGTGTTCGATCCGCTGCTGGCCGGGCTGTATTCGGTGCCGACGATCCTGCTGTATCCGCTCTATGTGCTGTTCTTCGGGATTGGCGGCGGCTCGAAGATCGCCATCGGCGCGACCATCGCGTTCTTCCCGGTGGTGCTCTCCACCATCGCCGGGCTGGCGAATGTGAACCGGCTGCTGATCTCCTCGGCCCGCTCGATGGGAGCGTCGGACCTGCAGCTGTTCTTCCGCGTGCTGCTGCCGGCGGCCTTTCCGGTGGTGCTGGCCGGGCTGCGGCTGGGGCTGGTGATCTCGCTGCTCTCCATCCTGGGAGCGGAGACCATCGCCAGCTTCGAGGGGGTGGGGCATCGCATCGTCTCCTATGCTGAAAGCATGGAGATCGCGCCGATGTTCGCCTGGGTGTTTCTGGCGATTCTGGTGGCCTGGGTGTTGAACGGCATTGCCTCCAGCGTTGAGGCACGTGGCCGCAAGGGGGCGGAATGAGCGCCTCTCTCACCGCGCCAGCGCCGAGCGCGCGGCCGCGCAAACCCATCAGTGCGGGCACCGCCCGCATGGGTGTGGTGATCCTGGTGCTGGCTGTGTGGGAGGTGACCGCGCGGCTGTGGGGCGACCCGCTGTTCGTGGCGCCGCCCAGCCTGGTGGCGCTGGGTCTGTTCGACATCACCGGCAACAAGGGTGTGATGCTGGCGGTGGGTGCGGCGTTTCTGGAGCTGCTGGCTGGCTTCGCGATCGCGGTGGCGGGCGGCGTGGCGATCGGGCTGCTGCTTGGCCTGTCGCGGATCTGGCGTGGCATCGCCTTTCCGATCGTGCTGATGCTCTATGCCATCCCGCAATCGACGGTGCTGCCGCTGTTCATCCTGATGCTGGGGGTGGGGCCGAAGGCGAAGATCATTTTCGGGCTGACCCACTCGATCTTCGCGGTGATCCTGACGGTGACCGCCGGCGCGCGCCAGGTGGACACCACGCTGCTGCGCGCCGCGCGCTCGATGGGTGCGAGCCATCGGCAATTGCTGTGGGACGTTGTGCTGCCCTCGGTGGTGCCGAGCCTGTTCACCGCGATGCGGCTGGCGATGGCCGGGTGTCTGCTCGGGGTGCTGCTGGCCGAACTCTATGTGTCGTCGGCCGGGGTGGGCTTCTACACGACCCAGTTCAGCTCGGCGTTTCAGCCGGGGAAGCTGTTCGCGCTGATCATTCTGCTGGCGGCGATGGCGGTGCTGCTGAACGAGCTGTGCCGGATGATGGAGAACAGGTTCAATCGGTGGAAAGCCTAGCGCCAGGGGCTCTGCCCCTGGAGCCTTCTGGAGCCTGCTGGCGCCGTACGGCCCCAGACACCTTAGGCCCGAGACCCTTGACGTTTGGCGTGCGGGGCGGGTGGGGTGCCGCCGGTCTTAGGCCATCACCTGCTCAACCCCAATCACCTCAGGCACATAATGCTTGAGCATATTTTCAATTCCATATTTCAACGTCGCCGTTGAACTCGGGCAGCCGCTGCAGGATCCCTGCATGTGCAGCTTCACGATCCCATCGCGAAACCCGCGGAACACGATGTCGCCGCCATCGCCGGCCACCGCGGGACGCACCCGCGTGTCGAGGAGTTCCTTGATCTGATCGACGATCTCGCGGTCGTCCTCCGACACGTCCTCATCGGCATCCGCGCCGGCGCCATCCAGAACCGGCCGACCGGCGACGAAATGTTCCATCAGCGCGCCGAGCACCTGCGGGCGCAGCGCGATCCATTCGGCATCGTCGGACTTGGTGTCAGTGACGAAGTCGCTGCCCAGGAACACCCGCTCGACGCCATCGAGCGCGAACAGGGCAGTGGCCAGCGGCGAGCGCGCGGCGGCGCCGGCGCCGGCGAAATCCGCGCTCGGACCGCCGGTGACATCGCGCCCGGGGATGAATTTCAGCGTCGCGGGG
>CAIVDX010000614.1 GCA_903904805.1 uncultured Rhodospirillales bacterium | reverse complement strand
TTAACGATGCCGAACACCAGCGTGAGGCCGGCGGCCATCAGGAACAGCATCAGGCCGAACTGAACGCCGTTGAGAAATTGTTGCGAAAGTAACATGGTCGACATGGCGGTACGGCGTGTCCCGATCGGCGGTCGTCAGTTGGTCGCCATCTTGCAGTCCTTCGCGTAAAAATCGACGAAGTCCGGCAGGATCACAGTAGCGTCGGCCATCGTCGGCTTGCCGTCAGCGGTGCGCTTGACGATGGTGATGTAATAATCCTCGACCGGCATGTGATTGACACCGAATTTGAACGGCTTGCCGGTGACGGAGGTGAACTGGGCGGTCTCGAGTGCGCGGCGGAACAGTGCCTTGTCCTCGATCTTGCCATTGATCGAGCGGATCGCGGCATCCAGAAGCAGGGTCGTGTTGTAGGCCGCCGCGGCATGGTTGGCCGGGATCTTGCCGTAGGCCGCGATATAGTCTGTGACGAATTTCTGGTTGGTCGGCGTGTCAATGCTCTCGGCCCAGGCAGTGCCAATCGGGATGCCGATCACCGCGTCACCGAGGCCAGGCATGGTGCTCTGGTCAAGCGCGTTCATGGTGTAGAGCGGCACCTTTTTGGTCATGCCGGCCTGTGCCCATTGTTGGATGAAGGTACCCTCCTGACCGGCGGGAAAGAAAATGAAGAGTCCTGCGGGATTGGCGGCCTCGATCTCGCTGATCTCGGCGGCGAAATCGAGCTGGGTCATCTGGGTGTATTTCTCGGCGACGACGGTGCCTTTGTAGTGGCGCTTCACGCCGGCGACCATGTCGCGGCCGGCCTGGATCTGCGGCGCCATCAGATAGAGATTCGGAACCTTCTTGGCCGCCAGATATTCTCCGGTTGCCTCTGAGACCGCATCATTCTGCCAGCCCGGCGAGAAGAAATACGGGTCGCAGTTCTTGCCGGCGAGCACCGAGGGGCCAGGCCCGCCGGAGATGAAAGGAACCTTTGCCTCGCGCGTCACCTTCTCCACACCGAGCACGGAGGTGGTGGCGGGCGGGCCGACAATCACGTCGACTTTATCCCGCTCGACCATCTTGGTGGCCTGCTGGATGGCGGTGTCGGTCTTGTTCTCGTCGTCGCCGGTGACGATCTCGACCGGCAGACCGCCGAGTTTGCCGCCCAGCGCCTTGAGACCAAGATTGAAGCCGGTGGTCTCCATCTCGCCATAGGCGGCCTCAGTGCCGGAGAAGGTCGAGATCATGCCGACCTTGATCTTGTCGGCAGCATGGCCCGCGACCGGGACTGCGAATGGCAGGGCGATCATCGTGGCAAGGAGCAGGCGCATTGGTTTCCCCCGGTCTTTTTTTGGCATCGGCTGCTTGTGTCACATTTTGCCGGCGCATGGCCATAGCAACCCATTGCGGGTCAGTTTTGCAGCCCCCTGCACGATGTCCCTGACGTGCCGGCCATTGCGAGTGCCGGCTGTTTCCACCACCCTCCCGATCCGGCCCGCAGAGGCCCGATCGAGGGGACACGATTCTTGGCACATCCCGGCAACGCCGACGAGCGATTCACAAACCTGATCGACGTCCATGCCCATCTGTTCACCGATGGCTATCTGGCGCGGATGCATAGCGAAGGCGCGGTCGATGTCGGGGGCTTTCCGATCCCGGACTGGAGCCTGGCCGACACGCTGGCGGTGATGGATGAGCATGCGATCGCCGCCTCGCTTCTGTCGATCTCGGCACCTGGCCTGGAGTTCGTGCGTGGGGCGGACGCAGTGGAGCTGGCGCGTGCGATCAACGAGGAGCAGGCGGGCATGGTCTCACGCCATCCGGCCCGGCTTGGCGCGTTGGCGATCCTGCCGATGGATGACCCGGATGCCGCGCTACGCGAGTTGGAGCGTGCGCTCGACGGGCTGCAGCTCGATGGCGTGGTGCTGTTCTCCAATATCGGGGGCAAATATCTCGGCCATAGGGATTTTGCAGCGTTGTTCGATGAATTGAACCGCCGGCGGGCAACCGTGTTCGTGCATCCGGTGGAGCCACCTGGCTTTGACCAGACCCTTCTGGGCTATCCGGCGCCGACCATCGATTTCCCATTCGACAGCACCCGAATGGCGCTGAGTCTGATCGGCTCGGGCACTCTGCGGCGTTGCCCGGAGGTGAAGATCATCGTGCCGCATGGCGGCGGGACGATTCCGTATCTGGCGATCCGCATGGCCCGCAGCGTGCAGCGTTTTAGCGGCATCGAGCCACCGATGAGCGTGGCCGACGCGCTGGCTGCCTTCGGCAGCTTCTATTACGACCTGACCGCGGCGACGCACCCAACCGCCATGGACGGGCTGCTGCGGATCACCGGGGTGGATCATCTGCTGTTCGGCGCAGATTTTCCGTTTATGCCGGCGAGCTTCATTGGCCCGGCGAAGGCGGCGATCGCGGCGCATCCGGCGTTCGACGCCGCTGCGCTGGGCGCCATAGCGCATGGCAACGCGGCCCGACTATTCCCGCGCCTGGCCGCGCGGATGTGACGGCAGTCTGGCGTCAGCCGCCCGTCATCTTGCAGTCCTTGGCGTAAACATCAACATAATCGGGCAGCACGACGACCGGGTTTGCGATCACCGCCTGGCCCTTCGCGTTCTTGGCGACGATGCCAACATAATAATCTTCAACCGGCATGTTGTTGGTGCCGAACTTGAAGGGCTTTCCGGTTACCTGGGTGAATTTGGCGGTCTTGATGGCGTGGCGCAGCGCCTCCTTGTCCTCGATCTTGCCGCCTAGCGCGGCGACGGCCGCATCGAGGATCAGGGCCGCGTTGTAGGCCGCCGCGGCATGCGATGAGGGCAGCTTTCCGGTGCTCGCGACGAAATCATCGACGAACCTCTTGTTGATTGGGGCGTCGATCGTTTCGGTCCAGTTGGCACCGATGGGAATGCCAAGGGCGGTGTCGCCCAGGCCCGGCAGGTTTGCCTGGTCGATGGCGTTCATGGTGTAGACCGGCACCTTGTCCTTCATACCCGCCTGGTTCCATTGCTGGATGAAATTCGCCTCCTGCCCGGCGGGGAAGAAGATGAACAAAGCCTTGGGCTTGACGGCTTCGATCTCTGATATCTCGGCGGCGAAATCCATCTGCGTCATCCGCGCGTATTTCTCGGCAATGACAGTGCCGGTGAAGTGACGCTTCACACCGGACAGCATGTCCCGCCCGGCCTGAATCTGCGGGGCGAGGAGATACACATTCTCGACCTTGTGGTCGGTGAGATACTGGCCGGTCGCCTCGGCGAGCGCGTCATTCTGCCAGCCAACCGAGAAGAAATACGGGTTGCAGCCCTTGCCGGCCAACACCGATGGGCCCGGGCCACCCGAAATGAAGGGAACCTTCGCCTCGCGGGTGATTTTGTCCACGCCAAGCACCGTGGTGGTGAGGGCCGCGCCGGTGATCACATCCACCTTGTCGCGCTCGACCATCTTGGTGGCGAGTTGGATGGCGACATCGGTCTTGTTCTCGTCGTCACCGGTGACGATTTCGACCGGCAGGCCGCCGAGCTTGTTACCGAGGTGCTTCACGCCAAGATTAAAGCCGTCGGTTTCCATCTGGCCGTAAGTGGCCTCGCTGCCGGTAAAGGTGGTGATCATACCGACCTTGATCTTGTCGGCAGCATGGCCGGCAAGCGGCGCGGTGGCGAGGATGGTGGCGAGCAGCAGCTGGTGGCGGCGCATTGATGTGTCTCCCCCGTATGATTGACCGTCGCGTGCGAGGCGCGGTGATTGGCTTTGCACCGTCTTGACATAGTCGGACCAGGCGGAAAAGCCCGCCTGCCTCAACAGATCAGTGGCGCAAGGCTGACCGCGCCGTCGGCAATATAATGATTGATCCGACCGAGCGGCATTTCGTCACCCGACTGGTAGGCAACAGCGTCGCCGATCGCGCCAGCAGCGCGCAGTTCGGCGATGATAAAGTCACGCTCGGCATTGGTGTCGGCGTTCGTCGCGTGGGTGAACTTGAAGGTGATCTGCGTGAGCGAGAAGCCAGTATCGCGGGTGCCGGCACCGATCCAGAGTACTGGCTCGGTGGTGTCAGGCCGGTCGGTGTTGAGCCAGAACGAGGCCGAGCCCACTGTCTGCTGAGCGCGATGCACCGGCAGGGCCCAGAAGCGGATATGGTGGCGCCTACGCGGACTGTTGTTGATCGCCTTCTGGAACCCGATGTCCTGGCCGCGGCCAAACAGGAACAGCGTGCTGAACGGAGCAGTGGGATAGGCGCGGTTGGCGAGGAAGGCGAGCGCCATCCGCAGTGAGCTGCGCAGGCTAAGCGCATCCGATCCCAGCCAGCCGGCCTTGGCGAACGCGGATGCAAGTTGCGCTTGCGTGCCATACAGCGCGATATTCACCGGGTCGCCGGGCAGTCCGTCAGCGGTGACGGTGTAGCGCGGCACCGATTGGCGGCGGAGAATTTTCAGCCCCATTCTGAGGATATTCGGCAGGATTACGTAGGCGGAGACGCCGTAGGTGACGCCGACGGCGAGGTACCAGGGAAGCCGGTTGTCGGCGCGGCTAAAGACGACGGCGACGATCAGCCAGACGGCGAAGGCGCCGAGCACGAAGATCAGGATAAGCTGGACAGCGAGGCGGAGCATCTAAAAGTCCAAGAGAAAGAAACGTTCTTTTTTGAAAAAAGGACCCAAAAAACCCTTGGGGACTTCCGACGGTGATGCTGCACGTAAGCGCCCAGCGCTAGCCATGGTGCAGCAGGGCCAGGACGATCTCGACCGCGATCAGGCCGATGATGGCGACCTCCATCGCGGCGGAGCGGCTGTCGGAGGCCTCGTCATAGAGGGCGGTGTAGGTATCGCGGATGATCGCCAGCTTGCGGTCCACCGCCTGATTCAAGCGCGGTACACGGAACAGATCGAGTGCCGCGGCATAGACGCGGGCGAGGTAGACGTCCTCGGTGACCTGCAGAGCGTTGTCTACCTTTTCGGTCAGTTCGGTGACCTCGGCGACCAGCGTGGTGAACCTGCGGGCGAGTTTTGCGTAGCGGCGGGCGGAGAGCCAGTTGCGCGCGCCGCGGGCTGAGCCGACGAGGTCGTACATCCTGGGCAGCTCGAAATCGAGCAGCTCGTCGTAATAGCGCATCTCCAGCAACTGGGCGTTGGCAACCTCCAGCACATCGGCGACATCTGTGTCGCCTCTGGGCTCGATGATCAGCGCGCGGTCCCAGGTGAGGGCCACCAGATCATTGGGGAAATAGGAAAATCGCGAACGCAGGATATCGGCGCGCGCGCTGTCAGACAGACGGGCAGTTTCGCCGGAGAGCAGGCGGGCGATGTCCACCCGGTCCTGCAGCACCGCGGCGGTGATCGGGGTGGCGAAGCCGGTGACCACGGCCAGTGTATAGTCTTCATGGATCAACCAGCTGATCGGACGGTTCAGTGCAGGCGCGAAAATCGCCTTCACTTCCCCAAGGGCAGCGGCCCAGAGGGGGTTGTCCGGCCCGGCGGCCTCGGCGACGTGGTTGCATAAGGTGACAAAATCGTCCCAAGGCCCTTGTGGCGCGTCGACGCGGAGCGACAGGCTGACCACGCCGAAATCGAACAGCCGCGCGGTTAGGTTGGCGCGCCAGGATCCCCCTGCCCCATCCAGCATCACCGCTGGCAGCGACACGGTGAGCGGCGGCACGCCGAAGCTCATCGCCTTCGGCGGCGTCGCCTGTAGCCGCGCGCGGGAGCTGGCTGGGCGCGCATGGCTCGCCCAGAGCGCCTCAGCCTGCTTCAGATCGATCTCGTAGGCCACCTCATAGAGGCGCAGCGCAATGGTGTGGCCGCTGGCGACAAATGGCTGGGTCAGCGGTGACGCCAGGGCACGAGAAGTCGCTCCAGTTCGTTCAGCGCCAGCGTCAGCGCAAAGCCGATGATGGCGATGACGAACAGCCCGCAATACATCTGCTCGACGGAAAACGTCTCCCAAGCCGACCAGATCATGTAGCCGAGACCCGACTTTGCACCGACCATTTCGGCGATGGCGATCAACACGAGGCCCATGCCAACGCCGAGGCGCACGCCGGTCATGATCACCGGCATCGCACCCGGCAGTGCGATGGTGCGGAACATGTTCCAGCGCGAGGCGTGGAAGTTGTGTCCAACATCGAGAAAAATCTTGTCGATGCCGAGCACGCCAGTGGTCGCGTTGATCACGACCGGGAAGAAGACGCCGATCGCCACCATGAAGATCTTCGAGGGTTCACCAAGGCCGAACACCAGCAACGCCAAAGGCAGGATGGAGCTTTTCGGGATCGGGTAGGTCGCCGCGATCAGCGGCTCGACGATCACGCGCAGATTGCGCGACAGGCCCATCGCGATACCGAGGATCAGGGCGGGAATGCCGCCAGCCAAGCAGCCCCAGAACAGGCGCTGGAGGCTGGCCGCGGTGTTCGCCCACAACTCGCCGCTGCGGACCAGCGCCATCAGCGTATCGCCAATCGAACTGGGCGCGGGGAAAAACCGTGTGTCGATCAGGCCCAGCCGGGCAGCCAGTTCCCAGACCAGGATCAGCCCGACGGGCGAGGCGATCGCCATGATGCGCTCGCGGCCCTTGTCGGTGAGAAACGGCGCGCGCTTCTGCACGGCCTTGACGGGGACAGTGGCGGTGGTGGTGGTTGTGGACATCGGCTCAGCCCTCCCCTTCGGCCTGGCGCTTGGCGCGGTTGACCTCGTCACGCAGGCTCACCCAAATGGTGTGGACCAGTTCGGCGAATTCCGGCGTGCGCTGCAGTTCCATCACATCGCGCGGGCGTGGCAGATTCACATCGACGAAGCTCTTGATACGACCTGGCTGAGCCGTCATCACCATAATGCGGTCTCCCAGGATCACCGCCTCGTCCACGCTGTGGGTGATGAATACCACGGTTTTGCGGTGCTCTTCCCAAATTCTGAGAAGCTCCTCCTGCAGCAGAAGCTTGTTCTGCGCATCGAGCGCACTGAAGGGTTCATCCATCAGCAGGATCTCGGGATCGTTGGCGAAGGCGCGCGCAATCGACACGCGCTGGCGCATGCCGCCCGAAAGCTGGTGCGGGTAGTTCTGCGCGAAACGCCGCAGCCCGGTGCGGTCGAGATAATGACCGACAACCTCGTCGATCTCCGCTTTCGGAGCGTTGCGCATGCGCAGACCGTAGGCGGCGTTGTCCCACACATTCATCCAAGGGAAGATGGAATCTCCCTGGAACACCATCGAGTTGCCCGGGCGGCCCTTGGTGGGCTGGATGGTCTCGATCACCCCCTCGGTGGGCTTGTCGAGGCCGGCGAGGATGCGCAGCAGCGTGGTCTTGCCGCAGCCGGAGGGGCCCACGATCACGAAGAATTCCCCGCGCGGGATCTCCAATGACAGATGGTCAATGGCGACGAACTGGCCATAGCGCTTGACGAGGCCTTTGATGCTGATCGCTGACTTCTCGTTCGACGCCGTCATGTCGAGTGCGGCACTCATGCGCCGGTCCCCCAGGTCAGTTGCATCCAGTCATCGGCCATGTCGTCGTCCCCCGTCCTGCGCGAAGTATTGGGGCAATCCGCATGATCGGGGAAGAGGCAAGACGAGCAAGCTTCGCTTTGACCCAATGACGCGAAAAACTTCCGCAGGTCTGGCGGTGCGGAGGCAGAACTTGTCGGTTCCGACCGGCAGCCGCATCATCTCGGTCAAGCGTGAGGGAGAAACACCATGAAGCGAGTGATCCTGGCCTGTCTGCTGCTGTCCGGCGGTGCGCCGGCGGAAACTCTGCATGTCGGCACCACCGGGGTGGTCTCGGACGCGCCCTACTTTATCGCCCAGGCCGAAGGGTTCTTCGCCGCCGAGGGGTTGGATGTGCAGTTCGTGCAGTTCGACTCGGCGGCGAAGATGATCGCCCCGCTTGGCAACGGCGATCTGGATGCTGCCGGTGGGGCGACGTCGGCAGCCTTGTTCAATGCGGCACAGCGTCGGGTGAATATCCGCATCGTCGGCGACAAGGCCCGCAATTCACCGGGCTATGGCTTCCAGGCAATCATGGCGCGCAAGGATTTGATCGATTCCGGCAAGATCAAAACATTGGCCGATCTGAAGGGAGCGAAGATCGCGCTGTCGGCCAAGGGCAACAGCGAGGAATTCATCCTGTCCGTGGCACTGGCCAAGGGCGGGCTGACGCTGAAGGACATCGATGAGGTGTATCTCGGCTTCCCACAACATCCGCCGGCCTTCGCGAACGGCGCGATCGACGCCTCGGTGACGACCGAGCCGACCAACAGCTTCATGGAAAAGGCCGGGACCGCGGGCAAGCTTGCCGGCGTGGACAGCTTCTACCCGAACTACCAGACCGCCGTGAGCTATCTCGGTGCAGATTTCGCCCGCGCACATCCGGAGACGGCGCGGCGCTTCATGCGGGCCCTGCTGAAGGGGATGCGCTTCTATGTTGACAGCCTGAAGGACGGTCGTCTGGCCGGCCCGAATGCTGAGCGGACCATCGCCATCCTGATTCAGTATGGCCAAGTGAAGGACGCAGGCGTGTATCGTGTGTCGGTCGCCAGCGGCCTGAATCCAAACGGCGAGGTGAACATGGAGAGCCTGCGCGCCACCTGGCAGTTCTTCCGCGACACCAAGCAGATCGACGGCAGCGTGACGATGGATGATCTGGTGGATCTTTCCTTCCTGCATGCGGCGGTCGCGGAGCTGGGTCCCTACATTCCAAAACAATAGGGGTTTGCGTGCAGCCCCGGCTGGGGATATGAAAGGCGACGCCAGTTGCAACTCATTCGCAATTGCACCGCCTGGAGAGTGCCTGATGTTCGTCAGCCTGCTGATCGTTTTCCGCGAGGCCATGGAGGCCGGGCTGATCGTCGGCATCGTGCTGGCGGCAACCGAAGGGGTCATCGGGCGCGGCCGTTGGATCGCCGGCGGCATCGGCGCGGGTTTGCTGGGCGCCTGCCGGGTCGCGATCATCGCCGCCGCCCTGTCGGACCTGTTCGAGGGC
>CAIVDX010000613.1 GCA_903904805.1 uncultured Rhodospirillales bacterium | reverse complement strand
GGGCTCCAGCTTGAAGGTCTCGCCCCAGGCGAGGCCCTCTTGCTTGTACTCCTTGATCTTCTCCCACACGCATCTCCACCGACGCCGTGAAATGCCCGATGCCGCTCCCCCGCTCGCCGCCGATGCGCAGGCCCTCGGCATCCAGCGCCAGCGTGCGCGCGCCGCTGCCAGGGCTCACGCTCGCCGAGCCCACCATGCGATCGGCGCGGATGGCGATCGGCGCCGCCTCCCCCAGCCGCAGGCTCTGCGGGCCGGAAAATTCCAGATCGGCGCGCGTCGGATGCGCCAGGCTCGTCACCAGCGCCACCTGCTGCGCGCCATAGCTCAGCAGGCCCGTCGGCGTCTGGCCGGAGACCGACAGATCGCGCCAGGTCAGGCTCGCCCCCAGTGGCCACCCACCGCGCACGGGCGGCGCGCCGACCACCTGCCAGCCCGCCGCGCGGGCCGGCGCGATCGCGCTCTCGGCCTGCTGTTCGAGCTGCCCGACCGCCCAGAACCACATCAATGTGTGCGCCGCCAGCATCAGCAGCGGCGTGAGCAGCACCACGAGAAGCAGGCGACGGCGGTCTGTCATAGGCCGCCTGTACGTCGCGCCGCGCCCGCCTTCAAGGCCGCCTGAGCGCGACTTCGTCCACACCGGCCCCGCCCGGCCCCCGATCCGCCCCCGATCGGCCCCCGATCGGCCGCCCGATCGGTATGGCGAACATCCGAAGCGCGCGAACACTTGGCCGCACCGATGATGGTTTCATGGGCTGGCGATGGGAATTCCACCCCAGGCGAGGCGGTGCGGCGTCAGCATCATGGGCCGGAACGGTGCTGTCACGCACCGGTCGACATCGCCACCACGCCCCGCAACCGCGCGGCAACCGCCGCACCCCACACCCTGACTCCCACACGCATCCGTAGACTTGTCCATAGACTTATCCACAGGGCGCGATGCCGAACACCCCGCCATCCACAGCCCTCACGGCGCGCCGCCGGCGGCGTTGTCGGCGATGCCCGCCTGCACTTCCAGCACCCGCCATTCCTGCACCAGCCGCGCCAGCAGCGCCTCGCGCCGCAGCCCCGGCGGGATCGGCGGGCCGATCGCCACATGGATTACCCCCGGCCGCTTGGCGAACGGGCCCTTGCCCCAGACCAGCCCGGAATCGGTCGCCACCGGGATCACCGCAAGCCCCGTCGCGGTGGCCAGCGCCACGATCCCCGGCTGCGGCGGCACCTGCGCGCCGGCCGGCACCCGCGTGCCCTCGGGGAAGATCACCAGCTGCCGCCCCGCCGCCGCCGCCGCCCGCGCCCCGGTGATCATCGCCCGCATCGCCGTCCCGCCGCCCTCGCGGTCCACCCCCACCATCCCGGCATGCCGCGCGATCGCCCCATAGACCGGGATGCGGAACAGCTCCTTCTTCATCACGAAGGCCGCCTGCGGCGCGAGCTTGAACCAGATCATCGTGTCGAATGCCGAGCGATGCTGCGAGGCGATCAGCGCCGCCCCGCTCGGAATATGCTCGACCCCGCTCACCACCACCCGCATGCCGAGGATGATCTCGGCGGCGCGCACCATCCACACGCTCCAGCCGCGCGCCACCGCCATCGCCCGGCTCGGCCGCAGCATCGCCACCGCCAGCCCCACGGTCAGCGAGAAGGCCGCGCTGCCGCCATAATAGACCAGCGCGAACAGGCCGGCGCGCAGCAGCCTCATACCGCCGCCCCGCGACCCACCGGCCGCACGAAGCGCGCCACCAGATATTTGCTGTATTCCCCCGCCAGACGCCGCCAGCCCGGCCGCTCCGCCATTTCCGCCTCCGGCCGCAGCTCCACCCCCGGCAAGGCGCGGCCGATCTCCAGCAGCGCCCGCGGCATGTGATAGGCGGAGGTGACCACCGTCACGCAGCCGCTCCCCAGCGCGCGGCTCCAGGCGGCGATCTCGGCCGCATTGCCCGCCGTGTTGGTCGCCGCATGACCCAGCCGCACCCGCGGCGCCAGCGAGGCCACATCCAGCCCGCTGCCCCGCGCCAGCTCCTCCAGCGTGATCGCCGCCGGCACGCCCGAGACCAGCAGCGCGGACTGCGGTGCCGCCGCCAGCAGCCGCAGCGCCGCATGCGTCCGCCCCGCCCCGCCGGTCAGCACCGCGATCGACGCGCAGGGCGCGCCCGCCGCGGCCGGCGCGATCGCCACCCGCGCGAACCAGACGAACCCGCCCAGCCAGACCAGCGCCGCCCCCGCGCCGAGCCACGCCACCACCCGCACCGCCCGCATCACGCCGAGTGTCTCACCACACCGCGCTCACGGCAGCCGGGCCAGCCAGCCGCGCACGGTGGCCTGCGTGGTGATCCAGCCGATCCCCCCGGCGACCAGCGGCAGCGCCACCAGCGAACTCCACAGCGGCGCCGGCAGCAGCGCCGGCAGGCCTGCCAGACGCGGCACCACACCCGCCGCCCCGCCACCCAGCGGCGCCGCCAGCCAGGCCAGAACCAGCAGCACCGGCAGCGCCAGCACCGCCCCCACCGCCCCGCCGATCAGCGCCAGCACCGTCGCCCGCGCCGCGAAGCGCCCGGCGATGAAGCGGTCGGGCGCGCCCATCTGATGCACCAGCTCGATCGCCTCGCGCCGGGCCGCCAGCCCCGCCCGCGTCGCCACACTCACCACCGCCACCGCGATCGCGCCGACCAGCAGCAGCGCCAGCGCCGCGCAGGCCTGCAGGCTGCGCGCCAATGCCGCCAGCCGCGCCCGCCACAATTCATGCCGCTCCACCAGCGTGCCCGGCGCCACCCGCTCCAGCGCGCTGCCGAGCGCGCCGAGATCTGCGTCCGCATCGGCCAGCTTCACCGCGAACACCGCCGGCAGCGGCAACGACAGATGCTCCGCCGCATCTCCCAGCCAGGGCCGCAGCAGGTCCGCCAGCTCCCCCTCATCCAGCGCATGCACCGTCACCCCCTTGCTGGCCGACAGCACCGCCATCACCGCATCCCGCCGCGTCTGCCCCCCCCCGCCCGACGCCCCGCCCGACGCCCCGCCCGACGC
>CAIVDX010000612.1 GCA_903904805.1 uncultured Rhodospirillales bacterium | reverse complement strand
CGCCACCGGCACATCGCTGCTTCTGGCAGATGGCAGCCCGGATATGCCGAGCGGCGTCGCTGGCTTTGGCCGCTGCCTGCTGCATGCGATCCAGGGCATGCTCGCTGCGGGACACGGCGCGGCCGTGGTGCTGAGCTCTGACGGCCCGACCTTGCCGACGCGCCTTCTGCTGCGCACAGCGGAATTGCTGCGCGCGCCGGGCGATCGCGCGGTGTTCGGGCCCGCCGATGACGGAGGCTATTATCTGCTGGGTTTGAAGCAGGCGCATGCGGCAATGTTCGCCGACATCGTCTGGAGCACCGAGCATGTTGCCGCCGCCACGCGCGCCCGTGCAGCCGAAATCGGTCTGGAACTGATCGAACTTGAGAGTTGGTATGACATCGATGATGCATCCTCGCTTGCCCGACTTCTCGATGAGACCTCGGCGCCGCATGGCCTTGGCTATCACGCGCCGGTAACCCGGGCGGCGATCGAACGCCTTGGCCTGCGCAGCGGAGCTCTGCGCGCTGCGGGCGGCCACGCGGCATCGTCGGCACCATGAGGTCACCGCCGGCGCAACTTTGCCTCTATGGCGGAGTGTCCATTCTCCTGATGCTGCTCGCACTGCAGTTCCATCTGCCAGGCGCGCTGGTGGTGGGATCGGCGGATCGCGAGAGCGCGCTCATCGCGGTTCTTATGGTGTCGCTGATCCCGTATCTGTTGGCGGTGCGCGTGGTGGTGCGCAGGGAATTCAAACGGGGTGCGATCTGGATCGTGCTTGGCGTCGCGGTGCTGCTGCGCGCCATTCTGCTGTTGCAGCCGCCATTCCCGTCCACTGATATTTTTCGATATGTCTGGGATGGGCGGGTGCAGGCTGCCGGCATCAATCCGTATCTGTATCTGCCCAGCGACCCGGCCTTGCAATCGCTGCGCGACCTTGCCGTGTTCCCCAACATCAACCGCGCCGATGTCGCGCTGACCATCTATCCGCCGATGGCACAACTCATCTTCGCCGCGGTGGGCTCGATCGGCGGCGGCGTGATCGCGATGAAGATTGCCATGTTGGGCTTTGATTGTCTGGCAATTCTCTGCGTGGGTGCGTTGGTGGGTCTCGCCGGGCTGCCGCGCGCGCGTCTGCTGATCTACGCCTGGAATCCTCTGGTGCTCTGGTCTTTCGCGTTGGATGGCCATATCGATGCCGCAGCGTCCGGCCTCCTGGCGCTGGCTCTGCTGTTGCGCGCCCGTCATCGCGACGGTCTCGCCGGTGCCACCCTCGCTCTTGCCACGCTGGTCAAGTTTCTCCCCATCGTGGTCGCCCCCGCATTCGCCCGCGGCGGCAATCTGCTCCGCCCCCTGTTGGCCGGGCTGGCAACAATCTGTGTTTTATACGGCATCTATGCCAGCGTGGGTTGGCAGGTGCTGGGCTTTCTCGGTGGCTACAGCGCCGAGGAAGGTCTGGACAGCGGTGCCGGCATCTGGCTCCTCGCTGGCCTGTCGAGGCTGACCACGCTGCCGCATGATGCCGTAATGGTCTATGGCATCTGCGCAACGGCTGCGTTCACCTGGCTCGGCCTGACGATCATGCGCGCGCCAGCCGGGCCGGCGTGCGACGATATCGCGCACCTTTGCCGCGACTGCGCGTTGCTGGCCTCCGTGGCGATGGTCGCGATCAGTCCGCATTATCACTGGTATTTCGCCTGGCTCGCTGTGCCTGCGGTGATCGCCGCCAACCCGGCCTTCATCTGGCTGGCATCGGCTCCGTTGCTTCTCTATCTCGATCCCTTTGAAGAACGGTTTATCTGGCCGAGCCTCATCTACGTTCCCGCCCTTGTTCTTTTCCTGAAGGACAGATGGCGCCTGTCCACACCGCTCGCACTTTCTCAAGGAGATGCAGTATGAATTCCGTGGCCGATCCCCGCCGCTATTTCGAGGCAGTCAGCGCCGAGCGCAGCAGCACCGCGCAGACCCCGCCGGTGTGCCTGTATCTGGAGGTCACCAATCGCTGCAACCTGTTGTGTGAGACCTGCCCTCGTACTTTTGAAACACTTGAGCCGCCGGCGGATATGAGCTGGGAACTTTTCACTCGCATCGTCGATCAGGTGCCCAATGTCGCGCGCGTGGTGTTGCATGGCGTGGGCGAGCCGATGCTGGTGAAGAACCTGCCGCAGATGATCCGCTACCTGAAGGATCGCGGCACCTATGTGCTGTTCAACACCAACGGCACGCTGCTGCAGCCGAAGAAGTTTCAGGAGCTGATCGATACCGGCCTGGATGAACTGCGCGTCTCGCTCGATGCCGCCGATCGTGCAACCTATGCCAAGGTTCGCGGCAAGGACTTCTTCAATCGCATCGTCCGCGATGTCGGCAAGTTCATCGCCTATCAGAAAGAGATCGGCGTGGCTGGTCCGCGTGTCTCGCTGTGGCTGACCGGGCTGAAGGAGACCGTCGAGCAATTGCCGGATTTTGTCAGGCTTGCCGCGAAGATGGGGGTTACCGAGGTGCATCTGCAGCGCCTGGTGTTCGATGAGCAGGGCTATGGCCTGGCGAGTGCCGGCAACTCCCTGTTCGAGGCGACGCGCGCCGACGAGCAGGCGGCGATAGAGATGGCGCAGGCGATTGGTGCAGAGATTGGCGTCACATTGGATGCATCGGGTGCCACCGAGCCTGGCCTCAGTCTGAAGCGCGGCGCGGAGGATCAGCCCTGGGCGACCTGTCGGCGGCCCTGGTCGCTGATGTATTTCACCGCGCATGGGCGGGCGCTGCCCTGCTGCATCGCGCCGTTTTCGGTGCGTGGCTATGAGAACTATACGCTGGGCGACGCCACCCAACAGGATCTGCGCGAGATTTGGAACGGCCCGGCCTATCAGCAGTTCCGTGACAGCCTGTTGTCGGATGCTCCGCCGGCGCCGTGTCAGAATTGCGGGCTCCGATGGAGCCTTTGAACGCCCGGTTGCCGGTCTCGGTGGTGATCCCCACGCTGAATGAGGCTGAAACGATCGGCTTGGTGATCCGTGAGATCCCCGCCCGCTACGCCGCTGACATCATCGTCGCCGACAGCGGCAGCACCGACGCCACCCGCGAGGTCGCGCGCGCCGCCGGCGCGCGGGTGCTGG
>CAIVDX010000611.1 GCA_903904805.1 uncultured Rhodospirillales bacterium | reverse complement strand
CGGTGATCTTCTTCGAGCACAAGTCGCTGTACGGCACGAAGGGTGAGGTTGAGGATGGCGAGATTGTCGACACGCTCGGCACCGCGAAGATCCTGCGGCCTGGCTTTCACTGCACCATCATAGCGCTGGCGCTGATGGTGCCGCGCGCATTGGCTGCGGCGGAGCGGCTGTCGGCGGAGTTCGCCATCGAGGCCGAGGTGATCGATGTCCGATCGCTGGTGCCGCTCGACACCCAGACGATCCTCGGTTCGGTTGGGCGCACGCACCGCCTGTTCACCGTGGAGGAGAACCCGCGGCTGTGCGGCTGGGGGGCGGAGATCGTGTCGATCGTTGCTGATGAGGCCTTCTACGATCTGGATGGTCCGCCGGTGCGCATCACCACGCCGCATATTCCGCTGCCGGCGGCGGATGTTCTGGAAGACATGGTGCTGCCGACGGTGGATCGCATCGTTGAGCGTGTGCGCAAATCGCTGGAGGGTTGAGCGATGTATGAGAATGAATTGGCCGATGTGCCGACCGATCTGTGGATCGGTGGCAGCTGGCGCAAGGCCTCCGATGGCGCGCGCTTTGATGTGATCGATCCGGCGACGGAGACGACCCTCGCTTCTGTCGCGTCCGCCACGATTGAGGATGCCGATGCCGCTCTTGATGCCGCGCAGGCGGCGTTTGGGCCGTGGGCGGCGAAGAGCGGGCGGGAGCGTGGGGAGATCCTGCGGCGCGCCTATGAGCTGATCATGGCGCAGTCAGAGCGGCTGGCGCGGCTGATCACGCTGGAGAACGGCAAGGCGCTGTCGGACAGCCGGGGCGAGGTGGCGTATGCCGCCGAGTTCTTCCGCTGGTATGCCGAGGAGGCCGTGCGCAATCTCGGCGATTTCTCGAAGGCCCCGGCCAGCGGCGCGCGCATCATGGTGCAGCACAAGCCGGCGGGGATCGCGGTGCTGGTGACGCCGTGGAACTTCCCGGCGGCGATGGCCACGCGCAAGATCGGGCCGGCGCTGGCCGCGGGTTGCCCGGTGGTGCTGAAGCCGGCGTCGGACACGCCGCTGACCATGCTGGCGCTGATGCCGATCCTGGAGGCGGCGGGGGTGCCGGCTGGCGTGGTGAACGTGATCCCGTCGCGTCGGTCCGGCCCTGTTGTCAGCCGGATGCTGCATGACCCGCGGGTGCGGGTGGTGTCGTTCACCGGCTCCACCGATGTGGGCCGCCGGCTGCTGCATGAGGCCGCGGATTGCGTGGTGCGGCCGGCGATGGAGCTGGGCGGCAATGCGCCGTTCCTGGTGTTCGAGGATGCCGACATCGATGCCGCCGTCGAGGGCGCGATGATCGCCAAGATGCGCAACATGGGCGAGGCCTGCACGGCGGCCAACCGGTTCTATGTGCACGACGCGGTGCATGATGATTTCGTCGCCAAGCTGGCGGCGAAGATGGGCGCGTTGAAGCTGGGCAACGGGCTGGAGGACGGCGTGGCGGTTGGGCCGCTGGTCAACAAGGAGGCGCTCGACAGCGTCGGCCGCTTTGTGGATGACGCGGTGGCGCGTGGTGCCAAGCTGGTGGTGGGTGGCCGCGCACCTGGGGGGACGGGCTATTTCTATCCGGCCACCGTGCTGACAGATGTGCCCGATGAGGCCGAGTGTTTTCGTGACGAGATCTTCGGCCCCGTCGCCGCGGTGCAGCGCTTCAGCGACGAGGCGGCGGTGATCGAGAAGGCGAATTCCACCGAGTATGGCCTGGTGGCCTATCTCTACACGAAGGACCTCGCGCGCGGGCTGCGGATATCGGAGAAGCTCGACTTCGGGATGGTCGGGCTCAATCGCGGCCTGGTGTCGGATCCGGCCGCACCGTTCGGCGGCACCAAGCAGTCCGGCCTTGGGCGCGAGGGCGCGCATGAGGGCATGATGGAATATCTCGAAACCCAGTATGTCTCGGTGGTCTGGTAAGAGCATGGACGTCCTGCTGCCGCAGCTTGGAGAGACCGTCTCCGAGGGGAAGATCACCGTCTGGTTCAAGAATGTCGGCGACGCGGTTGTGGCCGGCGAGAACCTGTTCGAGATCGAGACCGACAAGGTGTCGATGGAGGTGCCTGCGATCGCGGCCGGCACGCTCTCGGAGATCCGGGTGCCGGCGGGGCAGGTGGCGAAGGTGGGGGCTGTCATCGCGGTGCTGGGTGGGGCTGTTGCCGCGCCGGTGCCGGTGGCGGCGGTGCCCAGCACACACGCGGCGCGCCTCGCGCCGTTCGAGGAGGTGAGAACGCCGGCGCGGAATTTCGGGCCGGCACGGCTGGCCGGTGGGGTGGTGGTGAGCCCGCTGGCGCGGCGGGTGGCGGCCGAGCTGGGGGTTGATCTCGCTGCGCTCGCTGCACGGGCCGGCGGGCGGCGGATCGGGGTGAAGGATGTGCAGGCGGCCGGTGCTGCCGCGCCGGCCTTTGCTCCGGCGGCCGGGCCTGGGGCAGACGCGCTGCGGGCGGGGCTGGGCGATGCGCCGGTCACCGACATTCCGGTCGATGGCATGCGGGCGACGATCGCGCGGCGGCTGGTGGAGTCGGTGCAGACGATTCCGCAGTTCCAGCTGAGCATGCCGGTGGCCATGGCGCGGTTGATCGCGCTGCGGGCTGAGGCGAATGAGGATCTGGCGGACGGGCAGGCGCGGTTGTCGTTGAACGATTTCATCGTGAGGGCCTGGGCGCTGGCGCTGATGAAGGTGCCGGAGGCGAACGCGATCTGGGCCGGGGATCGGATCCTGCGGTTGGGGCGCGCCGATGTGGGCGTGGCCGTGGCGCTGCCCGGTGGGTTGATGACGCCGGTGCTGCGTGGGGCGGATGGCAAGAGCGTGTCGGTGATCTCCGCCGAGTTGCGTGACCTGGTGGGCCGGGCCCGGGCGAAGAAATTGCGCCCCGATGAGCTGGCGGGCGGGGCGAGTGCGGTTTCCAATCTCGGGATGCATGGGGTGGAGGGGTTCAGCGCGATCATCAATCCGCCGCACGCGACCATTCTGGCGGTGGGCAGTGCGACGCGCCGGCCGGTGGAGCGGGAGGACGGGTCGGTGAGGTTCGCCGCGTTCATCACCGCCACGCTGAGCTGCGATCATCGGGTGGTGGATGGCGCGCTGGGGGCGGCGCTGCTGGCGGCGTTCCGCGCCCTGGTCGAGCATCCGACACGGATCCTGATCTGACCTTTGTCTGAGCGAGCAACTTTATCCGGCTGTGGGAGGATCATGGCCGAAGGTCGCTCGCCCGCATTGATTTTTTCGTGATCCCCGACATGTTGGGGACATGGATATGTCAGTGAGCCCGGTGCGATGAGTTGGGCGGCCAAGGGACTTATCGTGCTGGTGACCGCGCTCGCGATGGAGGGCGTGGCCTACGCGGCGCATCGCTGGATCATGCACGGCTTTGGCTGGGGCTGGCATCGCGATCATCATGAGCCGCATGAGGGGTGGTTCGAATATAATGACCTCTATGCGGTGGTGTTTGGCGGGCTGGCGTTTGGGCTGATCCTGGCCGACATGGGGCGGGCCGATATTTATTGGATCGGCATCGGCATGACCTTGTATGGCCTGCTGTACAGCCTGATGCATGATGGGCTGGTGCATCAGCGTTATGCGACGCGGTGGATTCCGCGCAGTGGCTATCTGAAGCGGTTGGTGCAGGCGCATCGGATGCATCATGCGGTGCAGGGCCGCGAGCATTGTGTGTCGTTTGGATTTCTCTATGCCCCGCCTCTGACAAAGCTGCGGGAGCAGTTGCGCGGGCGGCTATGACCGCGCGGCGGCAGACGCGCATCGGGTTGGCGCTGGCGTTGGCCATCATGGTGATCTGGGCCGGGCTGGTGGTTGCGGGGGTGGGGTACTGGCGCTGGACCGGGTGGGGCATTTTGTTCGCGCCGGAGATGATCGCGGCGATTTCCTGTGCCTATGTCGGGCTGTTCATCGTCGCACATGATGCGATGCACGGGACGCTGGCGCCCGGGCGGCCCGCGGTGAATCTGTGGGTAGGGCGGGTGTGTCTTGCGCTGTATGTGGGGTTCGGCTTTGACCGGATGGTGGGGCCGCATCATCAGCATCACGCGGCCCCCGGGACGGCGGCCGATCCGGATTTCGACGCGGCGCATCCTCGCGCGTTCTGGGCCTGGTATCTGACGTTCCTGCGCCGCTATGTGCGCTGGATGCAGCCGGCGGTGGGGTGTGTGGTGCTGCTGGTGTGGGTGGCGTTCGGGGGGGATCCGGTGCGGCTGATGCTGTTCTGGGCGGTGCCGGCATGGCTATCCTCCCTGCAGCTGTTTTTCTTTGGCACCTGGCTGCCGCATCGGGTGGGCGAGCCGTTCGCGGACGCGCATCGCGCGCGCGGGGCGGACTGGCCGTTCTGGGCCTCGCTGCTGAGCTGCTTTCATTTTGGGGTGTGCCACCATCGCCATCACCTATCGCCACAGCTGCCGTGGTGGCGGCTGTGGGGTCATCGGGCGGTGCGATAGAGGCTGATTGGGGTGTGGCGGCCAGGCGGTGCGGCGTGATGCCGCATCAGGATGCGGGCGGGCGCGCTACAATCTGAGCGGATAGCGCGGATCAGGCCGGTTTGGGTCTCGCTGGGTGGGCTGGCCGGCCGCGGTGTGGGTCCAGGGGGCGCGGGGCGGCCTGGCTGGGGGCTCGGCCGGTTCGGCGACGGCCATCAGGCCGTGCCGGGCGCGGGCCCGCTCGAGAAGGTCGGGCAGGGTGACGTTGAGGTCACGGCAGATCAGGGCGATGAGGCCATCGCGGGAGATGCCGGCGGGGATGTCGTTGATGTCGAGACCGTCCAGACGCTCGAGGCCGTCGCAGTCTTCGTCATCGAGGTCGTCGATATCCTCGATGTCGTCGATGTCTTGGGTGGTGCGCAGGGCGGCCTGCAGTTGCCCGGCGACGTCGTGGGCGTTGAAATTTGGGGCGGTGGTGGGCGTGCGCGCGGCCTTGGGAGGGTCGTCCAGCGTGTGGGCGAGGTAGATGGTGCGGCGGATCGCGCGGGAGATGCGGTCGAAGGCGATGGTGGGGTCGGTTTTGGACGGGTGGGTGATCGCGCGCTCGTGCACCTGGCGGGCGAGGGCCATGCCGAGATCGATGAGTTCGTGCAGGGCGGCGCGATAGAACGCGGTGTTGTCGAAGCCAAGCTCAGCGGTGGATCCGCTGAGGGCGTGGGTGGGCTCGGTGGGGGGATGGCTCCGCGACATGAACAAAACAAGAACATATTTGATGGGAAATGTCAAGGGTTTTGTTGCGGTGGGGGGTGGGTGCTGGGTGGCACACACGGTGTTTGGCGCGTCGGCGGCAGGCAGGGAGGGGCGGTCTGATTGAAGACGAGGCTTGCAGCG
>CAIVDX010000610.1 GCA_903904805.1 uncultured Rhodospirillales bacterium | reverse complement strand
GTGATGCCGATGCCGCCGGCGATCAGCAGGGCATCGGCACAATCCGGCGAGAGTTCGAAGTGGCTGGTGGGGGCGGCGATTTCGACGGTGGCGCCGGGGCGCAGGGCGTGCATCCAGCGTGAGCCGCCGCGGCCGGGGTTTTCGCGTTTGACGGCGATGCGCAGGCTGCCCTCGTGCGGGGCGGCGCCGACGAGGGAGTAGTGTCGCACGCTCCAGCGTCCATCGGAGAGCTGGACGCGGATGCGCAGGTGGGCGCCGGAGGGATAGGCGGTGGTGCCGGCGGCAGGGGTGAGCCGAAACTCCCTGACCTCATCGGTGATGTCGATGATCTGGCTGATCACCGCTTCGCCCCAATCCGAAACATTGCGCATCCGAACCTCCCGGGGCCGACGGCCCAAACGAGAAAAAGTTTGTTGCTTCTTTTTTCAAACAAGAAGCGCTTGCCTACTTCCGTGCCCGAATCAACGCGCCCCCGGGGATGCGATCGATGGCATGCTGCGCGCGCAGTGCCAGTTGCAGATTTCGCCGGGCCAGCCGGGCATGTTCGCGCATCAGCGCCTCCGCGCGGGTGCCTTCGCGTGCGGCGATGGCGTCGGCGATGGCGTGATGATGGTCTTGCGCGATGGTGAGGATGGCGCGGGCTTCCGGCAGCACCGCCTGGGCGCGCACGAAGCCGGAGGGCGAGGCGAAGGGCAGGGCGCAAACGCGGCCGATCTCGCGCGCGATCACTTCGCTGTCGGCACATTCCACCAGGGTGGTGTGGAACCGTTCGTTGGCGCTCATGAAGAGGGCGAAATCGTCTTCGGAGAGGGTGGGGCGGGTGAGCAGGGCGTCGATGTCGGCGATGGATTCCGCGAGGTCGGCCAGCTGGCGGCCCGACGCGCTGCGTTCTGCGGCCAGCCGCGCGGCGAGGCCTTCGAGCGTGCCGCGCAGATCGATGGCATCGTGAATCTCCTGTTCGGAGAAGGCGCGCACGGCATAGCCGCCGGTTTGGATGGGCTCGAGAAGGCCCTCCTCGGCGAGGCGGGCCAGGGCTGCCCGGACGGGGGTGCGCGAGACGCCGAGGCGCTCGACCATGGCGTTTTCCGACAGGCGTTCGCCGCGGGCGAGTTCGCCGCCGAGGATGAGCTCGCGCAGGCCGAGCAGGGCGGAGACGGTCTGCGACATTACTCGGCGGCGTGCTGGAGCGGCGCGCGTTCCCGGGCGACCTGTTGGTCGATGATGCGGCGGGCCCACATCGAGCCGCCATCGATGTTGAGGTTGTAGAAATCATGGTCGGGGTGATCGAGGATGGCCTGCTGCTGGGCCTCGAGCATGACATGGTCTTCGTGGAAGATGCCTGACACGGCCTCGCGAATCTGGTGGGTGGCGACCTGCTCATGCAGGCGCCAGTCGCGCATGTTGGCCCAGAAATAATGGCAGCTGGTTTCCGTCTCCGGCGTGGCGGAGTTGACCACCCACATGGAGATGCCCTGGCTGCGGTCGCCCTGCGGCGCGCCGGAGCCGGCGGTGGCGACGCCGACATCGATGGCCACGGTGCAGGGGGCGAGGAAATGGATGATCTGCCAGCGATCGACGCGGCCGGGCTTGCCGTAATTCATTTTCCAGAACGGCGGCGGCTCGATGTCGAGCATCCAGCGGGTGACGGTGGTGGTGCCTTCGCCATGGGTGACGGTGAAGGGGGATTCGGCGACGGTGTCGTCACCGATGGTGGTGGCGTGGGTGAAGGTCTCGTGGGTGAGATCCATCAGATTGTCGACCACCAGGCGGTATTCGCAGTTGGGCCGGATCACCTTGCCGTCGCCGGCCCAGCCGGGGGAATTCATCCAGTGCAGATCGGGCACGAGCGCGGGGTCGGCGAGCGCGGGGTCGCCTGGCCAGACCCAGATGAAGCGATGCGCTTCGACGATGGGGAAGCTGCGCACGGAGGCGGAGGGGTTGATGGTCTCCTGCGAGGGCATGTGCGAGCAGCGGCCGCGGCTGTTGTAGCGCAGGCCGTGATAGCCGCATTGCACCTCGTCGCCGACCAGCTTGCCGATGGAGAGCGGCACCAGGCGGTGCCAGCAGGCGTCTTCGAGTGCGACGGCGCGGCCTTCGATTGTGCGGTAGAGGACCATCTTCTTGCCGACGATGGTGCGCGGGAACAGCTCGTGGCGGATTTCGTGGTCCCAGGCGGCGACGTACCAGGCGTTGAGCGGGGCGTGGATCATGGTGGCCTCCCGGGTTTCTGTATGGCGGCTGTATGCAAAAATGGCCTCGGCGAGGTCAAGAAGCAAAAAATCACGCTGAATTGTATACTTGAGGGCGGGGTGTTTGCCCTGCACCCCGTCATGCGACGGCATGCCGCGCGCGACGGGGCCTGCCGGCCCCCGACAGGATGGACTTGGTCCCGGTGGGGCGCGCAACGTGGCCCTGCCAGGCCCGCATTGGGATTCAATGACCAGATTTCTGACGCTCACGGTGAATCCGGCGCTCGACCTGTGGTGTGAGGTCGATGTGCTTGCGCCAACCCACAAGACGCGGGTGCCGGGCTATCATGTCGATCCCGGCGGCGGCGGCATCAATGTCGCGCGGGTGCTGCGCCGGCTGGGCGCGCGGGCGTGTGCGATCGTGCTGGTGGGCGGCCATAGCGGAGCCTGGCTGGTCGATCTGCTGCGGGCGGAGGGGCTGGAGCATGTCGTGGTGCCGGTCGGCGCGGCGACGCGCATCAGTTTCGATCTGCTGGAGGCCAGCGGTCACCGGGAATACCGCATCGTGCCTGATGGTGAGCCGGTCAGCGCCGGGGAGGCGGCCGCGGCGCTTGCGGTGCTGGAGGATCATGCGGCGCACTGGCTGGTCGCCAGCGGCAGCCTGGCCCCGGGGCTGCCGGATGACTTCTATCGCCAGGTGGCGGCCCGCAAGGGCGCTGCGCGGGTGGCGGTCGACTGCTCCGGTCGCGGCCTGCTCGCGCTGCGCGGCGCGGGGATTGATCTGCTGAAGCTCAGCCGTGGCGAACTGGCGGCGCTCACCGGCGCGTCGGCGGAGACGCTCGGGGCGTGCGCGCTGGCGTTGGTGAGGGACGGCACGGCCAGGATGGTTGCCGTCACGCTGGGCGAGCAGGGCGCGGTGCTCGCGGTGGGCGACGAGCTGGTGCGCTTGCCGGCGCGGCCGGTGGAGGTTCGCAGCACCGTCGGTGCCGGCGACGCGTTTCTGGCCGGCCTGGTGCTGGCGCTGGACCATGGCCTGGACGCGGCGGCCGCGCTGGCGGGCGCCATCGACGCCAGTGCCGCGGCGTTGGCCTCCGTGGGCACCGCACGGCCATGATGCACAGGCGTTGTTGCTTCTTTTTTGCGGAGAGTCTTGTTTGCAGACAGGAGGCGCGTGGTGTGCGGGCTTAGAGCGCCGCCCAGCCGCCATCCACCGGCAGGTCCACGCCGGTGATTTGCCGTGAGACGTCGCTCGCCAGGAACAGGCAGGCGTTGGCCACATCCTGATCGACGGTGATCCGCCGCAGGGCATATTCGCCGGCGTGGCGGGAGACGGCGTCGGCCTCGCTGATGCCGAGGCGTTTGGCCATCTCGGCGACCACCTTGGTGCGGAAGCGAGGACCGTCGACCATGCCGGGGGCGACGCAGTTGATGTTGATGCCGTAGGGGCCGGCTTCCAGCGCCATGGATTTGGTGATGCCGCGCAGGCCCCATTTCGAGGCGGAGTAGGCCATGCGTCCGGCGCGGCCGCGTATGCCGAAGGTGCCGCCGACATTGACGATCTTGCCGGATTTCCGCGCGATCATGCCGGGGAGCACGGCGCGCATGGTGTGGAAGCAGCCGGCCATGTTGAGGCGCACGATCTCGTCGAACTCCTCGGGCGTGGTCTGCCAGCCGGTTTTGCCGATCGGGCCGGAGCCGCCGGCGACGTTCACCAGAATGTCGATCTGGCCGAAGCCGGCGAGGGCGGCGGCGGCCATTGCCTCGCAGGCGGCGGCGTCGGTGAGGTCGCATGGGGTGATGAGGATCTCGCTGTCGGGCAGGGAGGCGGCGACGGGTTCGATGGCGGCAACGTCGCGCCCGGCGAGCACCAGGCGGCAGCCTTCGGCGGCGAAGGCGGCGGTGATCGCCGCACCCATGCCCTTTGCCGGGCCGGTGATGACGGCCACGCGCCCTGCCAGTTGAAGATCCATCGCCGTGCTCCGTGCTGTTCGTGTGGGCCTTGCGCGGGCCTCGGCCACGCGTCGCCCTGCCTAGGCTGCGCTGGGAGCGGGTTCAATGGTCTGAAGGTGCGATGGCGATCCGCGCCGGTGCCGGAGCGCGATCAGCTGGGGCGCGATCAGCCGGGGCGCGATCAGCCGGGGCGCGATCAACTGGGGCGCGTCACCAGGCGTTTCTGCGGCCGGGGACGCCGGCCGGCTGCGCGCCGATCCCGGGCCCGGGTGGCAGGGGGCGCGCCAGTGGGCGTCCGGACGCCGGCGTTGCCGGCTTGAGGGGGCCCGCCGCCGCCCTCTTCACCTCCGCGACATGCTGCTTGACGAACATCGACACCGCCGAGACCAGCGAGAAGGTGAGGTAGGGGATGTCGTAATAGCCGGCGCTGAGGGCGGATCCGGTGACGATGTAGACCATCACCGAGATCTGCAGCTGTCCGGAGAGCAGGTAGGCCCATCGCAGCTCGGGAAATTTCTTCGCCAGCGCGGAGCAGCGCCAGGTGCGGAGCAGGCTGGAGAGGATGATGCACAGGAACAGCCCCAGGCCGAGGAAGCCGGTGTCACCCAGCACCTCGAAATAGATGCTGTGCGCCGCATGCGCCACGCCGGGGCTGCCTGGCGTGTAGATGAAGGAGAGCCGGTCGAAATCGCGGGCGTAGCGGTCATAGACCGAGCCGACGGCGACCGAGTGCAGCCCGCCGCCGGTCATCGGGTTGTCGAGCGCCATGAGTATGCTGATTTTCCAGGCGCGCACGCGGCCGATGAAGGAGTCGTCCTCCTCGGCGGCGGTCTGGATGGTGTTCATGCGTTCGGTGTAGCGGGAGCCTGCGAAATAGAGGATGACCATGCCAAAGATCGCCACCGCGATCAGATAGGGGACTTTGCGGCGGCTGCGCAGGATGCCGAACGCTGCGCAGATTATCAGCCCGATCAGCCCGCCGCGGGACTGGGTGGCGACCACCGCGAACACCGACAGCGTGATCCCCACCAGGGCGGCGATGCGCATCAGCCGGTTGATCGATACCGCGCGGACATAGGTCAGCAGCGGAATGCCCATGAGGATGATCATCGCCTCGTGGTTGTTGTCGCCCCAGGAGGGTGAGCCGTAGGAATGGAAGGTGCCGCCTGAGGTGAAGAATTTCAGTCCGGCGGCGGAGGCGTCGAAATCGATGCCCAGGCAGGTGGCGATCACCATCGCGTGGATGCGTGCGGGCGTGGTGCAGAAGGACAGCACCAGGAAGTAGAACGCCGCGATCTTCCAGAATTTGTCCACAATGTCCCAGCCGGCATTGAAGGCGGTCAGCGACGTGGCCTGGGCGACCACCATCTGGATCAGGAACAGCACCACGAAGATCGATGTGCTGTCCTTGCGGAACTGCTTTTTCTCCTTGCTGATCAGCAGCGCGATGAAGGTCACGCCGGCGGAGAGCTTGTTGTAGGGGATCGAGCTGGCGAAACCTCTCATGAAGAAGTTCGGCGTGAGGATGGCGATCCAGCCCCAGGTCAGCGCGCACACATAGACGCGGCCCCAGCTGATGAACATCGGCAGGAAGAACAAAGTCAGGAAGGCGAGATCACTCATGTCAGCGGCTCAAATGCTCAGCGTCGCCGCGCCGGCGGGGTGGCCGGGGATGGGGCGGTTGCCGGGGGGGCGCCGAAGCCGCGGGCGCGCTGCTGGCGCAGTCGGCGGTCGATCCGGGCCTGCTCCGCCTCATCCGGCCCGGTGCGGAACGCCAGCACCGCCAGCGCCCGCGCGAGGTGCTTGTTCTGTCGCTTGGGCACGCCGCTTTCCTGTTGACGCAGCCATAGGCACAGCAGGCCCATGGCCAGCGTGTCCAACAGCAGGATCATGGCTTCCATGGTCGGTGGTCTCCGCGGGCGCGAGCGATGTTGGGTGGGCAGGGTGCCGGCGTGTCCGGCGGGCGGGCTTTGCCATAACGCAAAGCGCCGGGCGATTGCCAGTGTCGCGACGCCGTGCAGCCTCTGGTTGGAATGAAATCTCAGAAAGACGCCGTGGCGTGCAAGGCTCTGGTGGCGGCGGATGGTCGGGTTATGTCGGGATCCCGTTGCGTGTTTGTTGCCTGATGGCCCAAATTCGGGCTCATTGAACCGGTTTGATGACCATTGCGCCAGGGCCGGTTTCCGCATGCTGTGGCGTCGGGCCGGCGGGAGCCGCCGCGGCCGGATGGCTCGCCACAAGAAGGAATGTCGCCATGGGTTTTCGCGTGTGGGTGCATGGGGTCAGCGCGGTCGCGTTGCTGGTTGGCCAGCTGCAGCCGGGGCTGGCGCAGACCATGTCGCCGGGCTCGGCGGTGAGCGCGCCGGGGGCTGCGGGTCAGCCGGAGCTGCAGGGCTACAGCCAGGAGCAGCTGGACGCGCTGCTGGCCCCCATCGCGCTGTATCCGGACACGCTGCTGACGCAGATGCTGATGGCCAGCGTCTATCCGGCGGAGATCGAGCAGGCGCTGCGCTGGCTGGATGATCCGGCTCATAAGGCGCTGGGCGGCGACGCGCTGACCGCCACCCTCACGCCGATCAACTGGGACCCGTCGGTGAAGTCGCTGGTGCCGTTTCCGGCGCAGCTGGCGATGCTGGGCGACAAGCTCGACTGGACTGAGCAGCTGGCCTGGGCTTTCACCAACCAGCAGTCCGATGTGATGGATGCGGTGCAGCG
>CAIVDX010000609.1 GCA_903904805.1 uncultured Rhodospirillales bacterium | reverse complement strand
GTTCCGAGGAGAAAATGAAATCGCCACATCAGCGTCTGCCGTGGCTGCCGCGGCAGCGCCCGGCACAGCCGCTCGATAAAGTCGGCGCTGCTGTCATCGAAGTTTGCCGCGGTCAGTTCGGTGAAGATGTCGGCATTCTCGGCGGACAGGATGGTGCGCAGCCGCAGGAAGCTGCCCGATTCATCGGCCAACAAGGCCGGCCGCACAAACGCCTCGATCAGCGCCGGCAGATCATTCATGCCACGCGCATCAAGTTCGGCGAAGCGACGCTGCCGCTCCGCCTTCATCGGTGCCGCGGCGTGACGATACACCTCGGCAAGCAGATTCTCCTTGCCGCCGAAATAATACCCGATCGAGGCGGAGTTCATCCCCGCCTCGGCCGCGATATCGCGCACCGACACACCATTATAGCCGCGCTGCGCGAACAGCTTCTGTGCCGCGATGATGAGCCGGTCGCGGCTCGATGGCAGGCTGCCATCCAAGGCTGCTACCCCAACCGATCGACGGCCATCGGGAACAGCCGCTGATAGGCCTCGCCATAGGTCATCGGCTTGCCGGTGTTGCGCCCACCCTGCACGCCACGCTGCAGCGCGACACGCTCGTAATAGGCCCACAGATGTTTCTGCGCGGCGAGGATCTCGAAGGTCTTGCGCTTGATTTCCCAGACCTCGTCGATGTTCAGAATCACCTGCGGCTTGAAGTTGCACATCTCCGGCTGGTGCGGCTCGAACAGAAACACCGGCGGGGCCGAGTAGCTGCGGGTGTGATCGGGCTTGTGGCCGGCGGCCTGGGCGATGATCCGGGCCTCCTGGGCGAAGCGCGTCGCTTCGGGATGATCCACATTGTAGGGATCCTCGAGCGAATGCGTCAGCACGAACTCCGGCTTCAGCTCACGGAAGATGTCGATGGTGCGATCCAGCATCGCCTCGGTGGGATGCAACGGATAGTCACCGGCATCGAAGAACTCGATCTCCGCCCCCAACGAGTCAGCCGCGCGCTGCGCCTCGTCCCTCCGCTGCGCCTTCACATCTTCCATCTTCACGCCGGCCTCTTTCCAGGCGAACTGGCTCTCGCCACGCTCCCCGAAGGCCATGCAGACGATCTTCATGTGATAGCCATGCTTCGCATGCAGCGCGATGGCGCCACCGGCCCGCCAGACGAAATCGCCGGGGTGCGCGGTGATGACAAGACCAGCCTTGGACACGGTTTGACTCCCTCGTTTTAAACGATCGTGTAAACGGCGCGGAAAGTGAGCCGGCGAAGCGAGAGTGTCAAGGCAAGGGCTCTGCCCTGGACCCGTTGGAGCCGTGAGGCCCAGCGGGGTCCGGGGACGGAGCCCCTGGCCTAGCCTCAGACCTTCTCGATCAGCGCCGCGATACCCTGGCCCACGCCGATGCACATCGTCGCCACCGCGCGCTTGCCGCCCAGCAGGTCCAGCGCGTTCACGCTCGTCATCGCCAGCCGTGCACCGGACGCGCCAAGCGGATGCCCGATCGCGATGGCGCCACCATGCGGATTCACGCGCCCATCGTCATCCGCCAGCCCCAGCCGACGCGTGACGGCCAGCGCCTGGCTGGCGAAGGCCTCGTTCAGCTCGAACACGTCAATATCGGCCACCGACAGCCCATACCGCGCCAGCAGCTTCTCGGTCGCCGGCGCCGGGCCGATGCCCATGATGCGCGGCGGCACTCCGGCGGTGGCCATGCCGACCACGCGGGCACGCGGGGTCAGGCCGTATTTCGTGATCGCCGCCTCGCCGGCGATGATCATCGCCGCGGCCCCGTCATTCACGCCCGAGGCATTGCCGGCGGTCACCGTGCCGGGAGTGCGGAACGGCGTGCGCAGCTTCGCAAGGCCCTCCAGCGTGGTCTCCGGGCGCGGATGCTCATCGACGGCGAAGATGGTGTCGCCCTTGCGG
>CAIVDX010000608.1 GCA_903904805.1 uncultured Rhodospirillales bacterium | reverse complement strand
TCGCAGGCCAGGGCATCTGCAACCCGATCGGCCAGATCTGGTCGGGCGCGATGATGCTCGATCATCTGGGCGAGGCGCAGGCGGCGGCGGCGATCGTGCGGGCGATCGAGGCGCTTCTGGGCGAGGGCGGCCCGCGCACGCGGGACCTCGGCGGCAAGGCCAGCACGGTCGAGGTCGGCCGCGCGCTGGAGGAGCTTGTGGCGGAGGTGTGAGCGCCGGCTTGCGGGTTGAGGGTTAGCTGCCTAATATAGGGCTTCTTGCGAACCATTCGCAATTGGAGCGTGACGTGGCTGACTCAGCAGGCTTGAAGCAGGGGGATTTCACGCGGCGGTGTGAGCGTGCGGTGGTGACCGCCTATCGCGACCTGCGCGGGCTTGGCACCGGCGATCTCGAGGCTTTCGGCGCGTGCACCACTCTGTATCGGATTCATCACCCCGAGGCCTCGCTCAACGAGGCGCGCCGGCTGGTGGCCGAATGGATCGACCACCATGTGGTCCGCAAGGTGAGCGGTCCCACGCCGGGCTGCGACTGCGACTAGAAGCCGTCTGCGGAGGCGATCTCCGCTGGCCGTATTTTTTTGGGCCGGCCGCGCGGGCGCAGGACCCAGTCGACATGGTCGTCATATTCCGGCGGAACATCCATGAAATTGGCCTGGATCGAGGTCCGCGCGACCAGCGCCTGCATGGCGGGATTCTGGTCGCCGTCTTCGGCGATCAACGCTGACATTGGCACGAAATATTCATGCGCCAGCGGCAGGGTGGAATTCTCGATGCCTTTATAATGCTGCGTCTTCAGCCCGTAGATGACGCGGATATCGCGCACCGGCAGGGAGAGTGGCAGCGAGGGCGGTACCCGCATCAGTCCGCCTGCGAGCTTCCAGCGGGGTGTGGGGTCGCCCGCACTCGCCGGGGCCAGCAGCCAGGGCACTGGGCAGATCGCCAGCAGGGACTGGGTGCTGGGCGCGAACCGGGCGCGCTTGTCCAGCAGGTTCGGCAGCGAGCCGCAGGCCTCGATGGCGAAGATGTCGCAGAATGGCTCGGAGGGTGTACCGCCGAAATTCAACCACAGCCCGTCAGGCAGGGTGCGCAGGCGGTTGCTGCCCGGCAGCTTGAGAAAGGGCTGACAGGCCAGTGAGGGGTCTCCTGGTCGGCCGCGCAGCCAGCTATCGCCGTCACGGTGACGTGGCAGCCCGGGCGGACGGTTCGGCCATTGCAGCAGGCGGGCCCGCACAATCGCATCGAGTGAGTGTTCTCCCAGCATCTTTGCCTCCAGTTGGGTTGCTTGGATGGCCAAGCTTGGCGCGCTGAGGCTGTGCAGAGAAGCCGATGCTAAAACCTATGGTAGCATTTTGTATAAATTGACCGTGCGCCCACGCGCTCAATGCGGAGCCGAATCAATGGCTTGTGGGGTGGCTCGTTGATGCCCTGTGAATGCACCGTGATTTCCCCGAATCGCGCTTGCAGCGATTCAGCGACTTAGCGGAGTATCCGAGTCTAAAATATCAAGTCAGGGCCTATTGTGTTTTGTTAAGTCTCGCTTCCCAGCCGAATTTCAGCAGGTGAAATTGCCTGTGGGTAACTCTGTGGGTGGAATTGGCGGCAGCCAAAAGCCACCAAAAAAAAGCCCGGTCACAACGACCGGGCTTTCTGTTTCGCCACCGGTGGATGGTGGGTGTCAGCGAGCGCTCAGCGGAACATAGTCCCGCAGGGTGGCGCCGGTGTAGATCTGCCGCGGGCGGCCGATGCGCTGGCTTGGGTCTTCCATCATCTCTTTCCACTGGCTGATCCAGCCGACGGTGCGGGCGACGGCGAACAACACGGTGAACATGCTGGTCGGGAAGCCCATCGCCTTGAGAATGATGCCCGAAAAGAAATCGACGTTCGGATAGAGCTTCTTCGAGATGAAGTAGTCATCGCTCAGCGCGATCCGCTCCAGCTCCATGGCCAGTTCCAGCAGCGGATCATTGGTGATGCCCAGCTCGCCGAGCACCTCCTTGCAGGTCTGCTCCATGATCTTCGCCCGCGGATCGAAGTTCTTGTAGACGCGATGGCCGAAGCCCATCAGGCGGACATTGGAGTTCTTGTCCTTCACCTTCTCGATGAAGGCGGGGATGTGCTTCACGTCACCGATTTCGCCGAGCATCTTGAGCACCGCCTCGTTGGCGCCGCCATGGGCGGGGCCCCACAGGCTGGCGATGCCGGCGGCGATGCAGGCGAACGGGTTGGCGCCCGTCGAGCCGGCCAGGCGCACCGTGGAGGTCGATGCGTTCTGCTCGTGATCGGCGTGCAGAATCAGAATGCGATCCATCGCCTTCGCCATCACCGGGCTGACATGATACGGCTCAGCCGGCACCGCGTTGATCATGTGCAGGACGTTCTCGGCATAGCCGAGATCGTTGCGCGGATACACGAAAGGCTGGCCGATCGAATACTTGTAGGCCCAGGCCGCGATGGTCGGCACCTTGGCGATCAGGCGGAAGGCCGAGATGCGGCGATGGTCCGGATCGTTGATGTCCAGGCTGTCGTGATAAAACGCCGACAGCGCACCGACCACGCCGCAGATCACCGCCATCGGATGCGCGTCACGGCGGAAGCCGTTGTAGAAGCTGCGGAGCTGTTCATGCACCATCGTATGGCGCAGCACGCCCTTCTCGAATGCGTCCTTCTCCGCCGCGGTCGGCAGTTCGCCGTTCAGCAGCAGGTGGCAGACTTCGAGGAAGGAGCTCTTCTCGGCAAGCTGGTCGATCGGATAGCCGCGATGCAGCAGGATGCCGTTATCGCCATCGATATAGGTGATCTTGGACTCACACGCCGCGGTGCCGCCATAGCCCGGATCGAAGGTGAAAATGCCCAGATCGTTATAGAGTTTGCGGATATCGGCCACATCCGGG
>CAIVDX010000607.1 GCA_903904805.1 uncultured Rhodospirillales bacterium | reverse complement strand
TTTCCGATCGATCCGGGCGCGGTGCCGTCCTACACGGCCTGCGTTCGCATCACCTGGAACGACGGCAACGACAATCTCAATCCCTGCGCCAATGCGATCAATGGCGGGCAGTGGGGATACAACCACATGCAATGGTACGGTTTCACCTACTATCACAAGTTCGACGACCATTGGCACATCTCGTACGAGTTTTACGACGAGCATGAGAACGGGGTGCCGAACGTTCTGGGAGGCAACGCCAATCCCACCGCACTGGCCGCCTATCAGGCTGGTGGAACACCGTTCTCGCCCGGTTTCAACGGCATCAACTTCAATGCGCCGAACGGGGCCAACTGCAACAACGCCAAGGTGGTGCGCTGTAACGCCTACGCCATCGGAACGACGGGCTATGTGAGCTACACACCCGATCCGTTGAACAATTTCTCCTTCCGTCCGGAGCTGTATTTCGATCCGCAGGGCCAGCGCACCGGCACCGCGGCGACCTACTATGAATTCTCGGTCGGTTGGCAGCACTGGTTCTCGCCGCAGATCGAGATGCGGCCGGAAGTGGGCTACTACCACTCCAACGGCGCCAAAGCCTTCAACGGGGGAACCCGCAATTACACCTGGATTGGCGCCGGTGATCTGATCTTCCACTTCTAGCGCGCGGCGGCGGACGCCCCCGTCCGGCCTGGCTTCGACGCCCATGGCAACCCGGTTCCGCTGATGGTGGAGCCGGGTTTGCGTGGTTTTCCAGCAGCCGGCGACCTGAGGACAATCAGGTCGCCAAAATTTTGCTCAAAATTCGTTCCAGTGCCTTATTTTTATGGATTGGCGAACTTGCGCCCGCCCCGCCGAACCCGGTAGGTCCGATTGTCCGGGGGCTCATGTCACCGGCGATCATCTTGCCGGGGCGGGTGCGCACACTTTGCCGGGACCAGAGTGCGGCGCGGCCGAGGACTGGGTCCAGATTTGGGTGCACCCCGCTTGACCACCCAGAATGGAGCAGAGACTTGACCAGACGCATTCACGGGGTGCTTGCCGCCGCCTCCATCACAACCGCCGCCATTTTTCCTGCCAGTGTGTTCGCGCAGACCTCACCTGCCTCTACGACCGACGATGGCGGGTTTTTCGGCAGGCTCGTGAACTATTATGCCGAAGGGTTCGCCGCTGGTGCCGAGGCGCCGCCCGAGAAGCCTTGGAAATATGCCTGCATGCCGGGCCCGCTCGATTCGCCGCCCTTTCCCAGCTCGGATTTCCAGTATGGCGGCAATCCCGGCATGTGCTCCGAAGGCGATGCCGATTCGGGCGCGCTGATGGCCGCCCTGGCGCCGACCGGCTTTGGCCAATGGCTGACCGAGAACCGCATCTCGATCTATGGCTGGGTCGAGCCGGGCGGCAATCTCTCCACCGCCAAGGTCTCGAAATTCGGCAACGTGCCGGCCGCCTATGGCTTCAACGCAAACCGCGCCTTCCTCGATCAGGCGACGATCTATGTCGAGCGTGACCCCGACACCGCGCAGACCGATCACGTCGACTGGGGCTTCCGCGTCACCAACATCTACGGCACCGATTATCGCTACACGACCATGTATGGCTGGGATTCCAGCCAGCTGCTGCAGCATAACCGCTGGGCCGGCTGGGACATGCCGATGGCCTATTTCGACCTGTATGTACCCGACATCGGCTACGGCACCAATTTCCGCCTGGGCCGCTACGTGTCGCTGCCCGACATCGAGGCGCAGCTCGCGCCCGACAACTACATGTATTCGCACTCGATCCTGTATTCGACCGACCCCTACACGCAGGTTGGCCTGGTCTCCACCACGCGGCTTGATCCGAAGGGCCAGTGGATCCTGCAGCTCGGTTTGTCCGCAGGCAACGACGTCGCCCCGTGGTCGGGCTATCAGGGCATGCCGCAGCCGACGATCACGGCGGCGTTGCGCTGGACGTCGGATGACAATCACTGGAACATTTATGTTGCCGCCAACAGCACCAATGATGGGAAGTACGGCTACAACAACCTGCAGAGCTACTACTACACGATCTACTATATCTTCCCGAACCCGAAATGGCATACCGCGCAGGAAATCTGGTACATGTATCAGAACAAGACCCCTGCCGCGAACAACGGAGTGAATACCGTTGGCCTCGCCGGTTCGGTCAATCCGCGCTTCAACTATGGCGTGAACGGCCCGTTCGGCGCCTATTGCAACACCGGCAACAATTGCCAGTCGCGCGAATGGGCGACGATCAACTACACCATGTATGAGATCGATCGGCATAATTCGGTTGGGCTGCGCCTGGAGTATTATGACGATCTGACTGCGCAGCGCACCGGCTACCGAACCCAGATCTTCGAGACGACATTTGGCTGGAATCATTATTTCTCCGATGATGTCTATATCCGTCCGGAGGTCGGCTTCTATCATGCGCTGCATGGCAGGCCGTTCAGCAATGGCGGCCAGGCCAACGATCTGATTGCGTCGATGGATCTGATCTGGCGCTACTAGGGCACGCATGGGCGGCCGGGGCGTTGCCTTGGTCGCCGATGTGAAGCTTCGATGACAGAGTTGCCGATCGTCGCAACGGCGGTTACAGCCTCCCTTGGTTTGACCGAGGGGGGCATCGATGCGCGCGATCGCAGGGGCGTTGCTGATGTGCTTCGCATTGGCGGGCGTGGCCACGGCCCAGCCGACCCCACCGCCCGGGAACGGCACCTTCGAGACAGCCGCGCCGGCCGAAAATGTAGTACCGGAAAGCTGGGCGATCCACGGCCAGAGCACCACGACCTGGCAGGGCAACAGCAGCTTCCCCGCAGCCTATAGCGGCGCCAACAGCCTGTCCTCGCATGCCAATGGCCGCGAGACGTTTGACGCCACGCTGTTCGTCGGCGTGCGGCTTTGGAGCGGGATGGAGGTATGGGCCGACCCGGAGGTCGATCAGGGTTTTGGTCTCGCCAACACGCTCGGTCTGGCGGGCTTCAGCAGTGCGGAGGCCTACAAGGTTGGCAACATCCATCCCTATTTCCGGCTGCAGCGGCTGTTCGGACGGCAGACGATCGATCTGGGCGGCGAGGCGGTGGCGGTCGATCCTGATCTGAATGTGCTCGGCGGTGCCACCACGTCCAACCGCATCGTCATCACCGGCGGCAAGCTGTCGGCGGCGGACATTTTCGACACCAACGAATTCGCGCATGATCCACGCAGCGATTTTCTCAACTGGTCGATCGTCGATACCGGGTCGTGGGACTACGCCGCCGATGCCTGGGGCTACACCTATGGCGCCGCGATCGAGTGGTATCAGGATTGGTGGACGATCCGGGCGGGGCTGTTCGATCTCTCGACGGTGTCGAACAGCACGGATCTCGACCCGGTCTTTATCAGCCAGACCCAAACGAACATCGAACTGGAGGAGCGGCATCTTCTGTTCGGCCAGCGCGGCACGCTGAAATTGCTGTTCTATCTCGACCGCGGGCGACTGGGAGCCTACACCGATGCCGTTGCCCTCGCGCGCGCGAGCGGGACGGTGCCGAACGTATCGAACGTTCTGAACTATCGCAGCAAAACCGGGCTGTCGCTCAATCTCGGCCAGAAGATCACTGATGATATCGGCGTATTCGCGCGCGCCGGTTGGTCGCAAGGGTCAATCCAGGCCTATGATTTCACCGATGTGGTGAATTCCTTCTCCGCCGGCACGCGCGTCAAAGGCGCGCTGTGGGGACGTGAGCATGACGAGTTTGGTTTCGCTGTCGCGGTGAATGCATCGTCGCGCCAATCTCGGCAATATTTCAATGCTGGCGGCCTCGGCATTCTGGTGGGCGATGGCCAGTTGCCGCGGGCGAGCACCGAGCAGATCGTGGAAACCTATTATAATATCGGAATAACAGATGGCGTGGTGCTCACGCCGGATTTCCAATATATCAAGAACCCCGCCTACAGCGTGAACCGAGGCCCGGTGGCAATCTTCGCCGCAAGGTTCCACGTGCAGTTCTGATACCGAAGCAAAATTCCAAAAGCTTTTTCTTATTTTTTCAAATAAATCGTTGGGGGTTTCCCCCTTAGTGATTTCCCCTGACCAGGTCAGCAGCCTTCTCCGCGATCATGAACACGCAAGCATTGATATGCGCCCCCACAAGATCGGGCATCGCTGACGCATCCACCACGCGCAGCCCCTCTGCCCCTCGTACCCGCAACGAGGTGTCGAGCACCGCCGTCTCATCACTGCCCATGCGGCAGGTGCTGGAGGGGTGGTGTGCGGTGATGGCGGTGCGGCGGATATAGGTGTCGATTTCGTCGTCGGTGCGCGCGCCTGCACCTGGTGAGATCTCGCCGGCGCGGTAGGGTGTCATCGCCGCCTGCTCGCCCACGGCGCGGGCCCGCTTGAAGCCCTCGCGCAGACGCGGCAGATCATCGGGGTCGGAGAAGAAATCGTATTGGATGTGTACCGGATCGAACGGGTCGGTGCTGCGCAGCAGAACGCGGCCGCGGCTTTTCGGGTGCAGCAGGGTGGGGCGGATGGCGTAGGCGTCGTCATAGGCCGGGCGAATGCCGGGAAACCACATGCGGGTGGCGGGCGGCACGGTGTGGAACATGAATTCGATGTCCGGCACCGGCAGGCCGGGTTCGGTCTTGATGAAGGCATGCAGGCCGCCTGGCACCACGGTGGCGGGGCCGGTGCCGAGGAAATAAGCCTGCAACATCGCAAGGCTGATGCGGTCCGCGCGCATCTTGCCATGGAAGGTGCCCGGGCTGGTGCGGCGCCAGGTGATCCAGATGCCCAGATGGTCTTGCAGCTGCTCGCCCACCGGCAGATCAAGGAGCGGTGTGATGCCCATTTTCTTCAGATGCGCGGCCGGACCGATGCCGGAGAGCATCAGCAGCTGCGGCGAGTTGAAGGCGCCGCCGCAAAGAATGACCTCGCTGCCGGCATTGGCGGTGTGCACGGCCCGCTCATGCACATAGTCGAGGCCGACAGCGCGGGTGCCGTTCATGGTGATTTTCTGTGCCATCGCGCCGGTTTTCACGACGAGGTTTTTACGGCCCTTGGCGGGGCGCAGATAGGCGCGGGCCGAGGAGCTGCGGCGGCCGTCGCGGATGGTGAACTGGCCGCGGCCGAAGCCTTCCTGGCGGTCGGTGTTGTAATCGTCCGTCACCGGGTAGCCGGCCTGGCGTCCGGCCTCAATCCAGGCGGGGAAGATCGGGTCCGGTGTTTTGGCATATTCGGTGCCGACGGGGCCATCGCCACCGCGGAACTCGTTCGCACCGCCTTCCCAGCGTTCGGTCTTGCGAAAATAAGGCAGCACGTCGTTGTAGCTCCAGCCGGGTGCGCCGTTGGCCGCCCAGCGGTCATAGTCGCCGGGATGGCCGCGCGTGTAGGCCATCACGTTCACTGAGCTGGAGCCGCCCAGAACGCGCCCGCGGGTGGCCTCGATCTCACGATTGGCCAGGCGGGGCTCGGGGTCGGTCTGATAGCCCCAATCGAACATGTGCCAGGCGTGCATCTTGCCCATGCCGAGCGGGATGGAGATCAGCGGGTTGGTGTCCGGCGGGCCGGCTTCGAGCAGCAGCACGCGCACGGCCGGGTCTTCGCTCAGGCGGGCGGCCATCACGCAGCCGGCGGTGCCGGCGCCGACTATCACATAATCAAAATTCTCGCTGGCCATGACCTTACCCCTCAGCACACTTTGCCGCGAGTGTTACCGGCCCGCGCCGTGCTGGCAACCGCCGCGGTGGAATCGTCCTTGCAGGCTGTGGGTGTGCTTGGTTTGATCCTGGCGTCACTGGATGGGATACGAAACGATGCCTTCGCTCGATCAAGCCACGCTGCGCCGACGTGTCACCGGGCTTGTTGGGGTGGATGAGAGCCTGGCGAGCCCGGGCTACACACTGATCGCGCCGCAGACAGCGGATGGCCAGGTGTTCCTGGTGGATCTGCAGGGGCAGGTGGTGCATCGCTGGACAATGCCGCAGCGGCCGGGGCGCGCGGCGGTGATCCTGCCGAACGGCAATCTCGGCTATAACGGCAATCATCCTGACAGCCCGAATATCTATCCGGCCTGGAGCATGTGGCATGGCGGCGCCTTCAGCGAAGTGACGCCCGAGGGCGAGATGGTGTGGCAGCACACCGACCTCACCCATCACCACGACGCGGAATGGCAGCCGAACGGCAATCTGCTCTATGGCTGCTGCGAGAAAATGCCGGCGCATATCGCGGCCCGGGTGCTGGGCGGACACCACACGCATGATCTGCCCGATGGCGCCATCTATGGCGATGTGATCCGCGAGGTGGATCGCGCCGGCACGCTGGTGTGGGAGTGGAAGGTTTGGGAGCATCTCGCACCGGAGGATTTCCCGATCCATGCCGGGTTCGACCGCTATCATTGGCCGATGATCAATGGCGTGTCGGCGCGGCGCGATGGCTCGGTGCTGCTCAGCCTGCGCACGACATCCGGTGTGATCGCCGTGGATCGGGCGAGCGGGGATGTGATCTGGCATCTGGGCCATGAGGTGCTGGCGCAGCAGCATGCGCCGGTGGAACTGCCGAATGGCAATATTCTGATTTTCGACAACGGTAATCTGCGCATCGGGGCGGCAATTCCCTATTCGCGGGTGATCGAGGTGGAGCCGGCGACGAAGAAGATCGTGTGGAGCTATGAGGATCCGGTGCGGCCGTGTTTCTTCTCACCGTTCATGGGCGGGGCGCAGCGGCTGCCGAATGGCAACACGCTGATATGCGAGTCCACCTTTGGGCGCGTTTTTGAAGTGACGCGCGCCGGCGAAACGGTCTGGGAGTATGTGGTGCCGTGGTTCGCACCCTATCCGGAGATCGAGGCGAGCTCCTATGTGCCGGGACCGCAGAACACCTTGTTCCGGGCCTATCGCTACACGGCCGAGGAATTGCCCTGGTTGAAGCTTCCCTGAATGCTTCACGTGAAGCATCTGCTCTCGCCGCTGATTTCGTTTGCCATCGTATTGGTGATCTGGGCGGCGGTGTCGTTCGCGGGGCTGTTTCCTGACACGATCTTTCCGCCACCGTGGGATGTGTGGGATGCGGGCGGCGAACTCTATGCCAGCGGACTGTTGATGTCGGACATGAAGGCATCGCTCGGGCGGGCGGCGGTGGGGTTTGGCATCGGCTCGTCGCTCGGCGTTGTGCTGGGCGTGCTGACCGGGCGATTGGCATGGGTGCAGGCGGTGTTCTCGCCATTTCTGCGCGTGATCCGGCCGATTCCGGCCATCGCGCTGGTGCCGGTGGCGATCGTGTGGTTCGGCATCGGTGAGGGATCAAAATATTTTGTGATCGCCTATACGGTGTTTCTGGCGGTGTGGTTCAACACGCATCACGGCATGAGCTTTGTGCCGGAGACATATATTCGTGCGTCGCGCTCGCTGGGGGCGAGTCGGCGGCGGGAGTTTCTGGCGGTGGTGATCCCGGCGGCGGCGCCGCATATCATGGCGGGAATTCGGCTTGGTGTGGCTTTGGCTTTTCTGAGTCTGGTGGCGGCCGAGTTGACCGGGGCGTCGTCCGGCATCGGATATCGGCTGCAGGAAGCGCGGCAATATATCCGCACGGACCGGATGTTCGCGCTGCTCATCGAGCTTGGGGTGCTGGGGGCGTTGATCGATCTGGTGGTGCAGTCGATCGGGACGCGGCTGGTGCATTGGGACATCGGGTGAGCGCGCCTGGCGATATTCTGATTGACGGGGTCTCGATCAATTTCGGCAAGGTGCCGGCGTTGTTGCCGACATCGCTGCATCTCACGCCGGGCAGCTTCACGGCGCTGATCGGGCCTTCGGGCTGCGGAAAGTCGACATTGATGAATGCTGTTGGCGGGTTCGTGCCGATTGCCGGTGGGCGGATCACCATTGATGGCGCGGAGATCGCTGGGCCGGGGCCGGATCGGGGGTTTGTGTTCCAGTCTTATGCCCTGTTTCCGTGGTTCAGCGCATTGGGGAATGTGCGATTTGCGTTGAAGCGATTGGGGCTGCCGCGGGCAGAGCTGGAAAGGCGGTCTCTGGCGGCGTTGGATGAGGTGGGGCTGGCGTCGCAGGCGCATAAATTTCCGGCGCAATTGTCGGGCGGGATGAAGCAGCGTGTGGCGATCGCGCGGACCTTGGCGGGGGCGCCGAAGGCGTGGATGATGGATGAGCCGTTCGGCGCGCTGGATGCCCAGACGCGGCTGGACATGCAGGAGATGCTGTTACGCGCCTGGGAAAAGCACCGCACCACCATTCTGTTCGTGACACATGATGTGGATGAGGCGTTGCTGCTGGCGGACACGATCCATGTGCTCTCGGCCTCGCCAGGGCGGGTGATCCGTAGCTATCATGTGCCGGCACCGCGGCCGCGGGCGGCTGAGTTGTTCGACCACGAGATGCTCGCGATGCGCGCGGAGATCATCCGGCTGTTGCGACCCGCCCACGCCATTTGAAAGGACATGCCATGAAGCGACTTCTTCTGATCCTCGCAGCGATGCTCGGTTCTGCCCAGGCGGAAACTGTGAATTTTGCCTGGGCGCCGAATCCGCAGACGCCGCAGATCGATGTGGCGCTGGCGCGCGGGCTTTTCAGCGAGCAGGGGCTGGATGTGAAGCTGGTGGCATTCCAGTCTGGCCGCGAGGCGTTCGAGGCGCTGCTGGGGGGCCAGGTGGATCTGGCGTTCATGGCGGAATTTCCGGCGGCGACCGGCGCGCTGCGGGGACAGAAATTTTCGGTGATTGCCGATATCACCCGATATCGTGGGCAACGTTTGATCTCGAAGGGGTTCGATATGCCGACCGCCGCCGCGCTGGCGGGCAAGAAGCTCGGCACCACGCTGGGCACCAATGTGGAATATTTCGCCGATGTGTTGCTGCGGCATGCGGGCGTGAGCGCGGAGATGGTGAATGCCGGGCCGGCGGATCTGCTGCCGGCGTTGATTCGTGGCGACATCGATGCCGCGGCGATGTTTCCCACCTTCTTTGATGCGTCGAAGATCGCGCTGGGGCCGGCCTATCGGGAGCTGATGACGGCGGACTACACGCTGCACAACGTGATCGCTGCCTCGGCAGCGGCGACAGGAAATGTCGCGATGCAGACAGCATTTTTGAAGGCGCTGCTGAAGGCCGACGATGTCGCGGCAGCCGATCCGGCAGCCACGAAGGATGCCGTGCTGGCTGGCATGAAAGGCAATATGAAGCCGTCAGCGATGGAGATGATCTGGCCGGATCTGGTGATTCGTACCGAGCTGCGCCGCGATCTGCTGGCGTTGATCGCGGATGAGGGGGCGTGGATGGTCAAGCGGGGCATGGTGAAGGCCGCCGCGCCGAGTGAGGCGACGTTCCGGCCCTATCTGGCCGATGGCGCGTTGAAGGCGATCGCGCCTGGGTCTGTTGATCTGCCCTAGCCAGGTCCTGGTTGCCGCGCTGCGTGACGCATTCACCTGCCCCACAGGTTCCAGAATTTGCGAGCTGGCGGCTGCTTGTTTGGGAGGTTGCGGAGGAACATGCTGAAGGAGGTCCAGACCATGCCGTCACGTTGCAGTGTGATGTGGGGGCTTCGGCTGACATGCTGGGAGCGTGCGAGATCGACCGGGTAGTCTGTCAGCGATTGTGAGATGCGCAGGTCGGGCGCGCCGCCCACGAGTTCGAGCCCGGGGTGTGCGAGGAAGATCTCGTTGATCTCCTCCCAGGTGAAATATTCGGCGTGGGCGTGATCGGTGAGAATGAGTTCGGTGATGATGCACACAATGCCGCCAGGCTTGGTGACGCGACGCATTTCCTCGAGCGTGGCGCGCTGGACATCGCGCGTGCCGAAATGTTCAATCGAGGACAGACAAAACGCGAAATCGAAGGTATCGGCGGGAAAGTCGAGCATGTCGCCGGACATGCGATAGACCTCGAGCCGCTCCTTTGGGTAGGGGTAGGGGGCGAATTGGGAGGGGTCGTCCAGCATCAGCGGCGTGCCCTCATTGTCCGGAAACTCGTAGAGATCGGTTGCGACCATGCGCCTGATGAGGCGGCTGAAATGGTAGAGCGGCGGTTCGGTTCCGGCGCCGATCGCGATGGCGGCGGCATCGGGGGTGACGACACCGAGCTGCTCCAGGCCGAGCATGCACATGGCATATTCCCAGGCCTTGCGGTGGATCACGACAGGCTGGGTCAGGGAGCGCAGCGCCAGGTCGAGGGGGCCGACGGGCTCCCAGTCGGAATAGTCGGGCATTTTGTTGAGCGATGAGCGATCGGCCTCACGCATCTGCGAGTCCGGCAATGGTTGAAAGATCGGCCGGATGGGCGAGGTGTCGGTCATTTTGTTCACTCCTTCTTGCCGGCGAGCTTACCGCGATCCGGGTGGCAGACCAATGTGGGGTGCGGGCGCGGGCGGCATACGCGGACGAGGTTACGTGAGTGGTGGCATAGCAACTGGCGCTGGAGATGGCGCGACAGGGCGTCGCCAAGGCAGAACAGGCTGCACGGATGCGGACAAGCCGGGCGCAGTTGGATCGCATTCTGAGGGCGGAGGGGAATGTGATGGCGCAGATGCCGCAGCCGGCGGCGGCGTTGGTTGGGCGGGAGGTGGCTTGATTGGGTATTTCGGCGCATGCGGCCTATGCAGCTGAAAATCTATTGATGGGTAGCGCTTCGCTCACTCATCCTGCGCCTGCTGCCCGCCCCGACCGACAAGGAGACCCAGCCCGTGGCCCACCCCATCACCCGTCGCGCAGCGTTGACCGCCGGCGCCTGCCTCGCCGCCCCCGCGATCGCCCGTGCCAGCCCCGACGTCGTCAAGCTCACGCTCGATATTCGTCGCTACGGTGGCAATGCGCCGTTCCTGCTAGCCCAGGATCGCGGCTTTTATGCCGAGGAGGGCATCGACATCACCATCGATGGCTCCACCGGCTCGGGCGATGCGATCACCCGGATCGCTGGTGGCGCCTATGATTTCGGCTTTGCCGATCTCGGCACGATGATCGAATTCTGCGTGCGCAATCCCGGCCAGGGGCCGATGATGGTGATGACGATCATCGACCGCGTGCCGGCGAGCCTGATCAGCTTCAAGTCTGCTGGGATAAGCAAACTCTCCGACATCGTCGGCCGCAAGGTAGGCGTTGGTCAGGCCGATGCGGTGTCGCGCCTGCTGCCCGCGGTGCTGCGGCTTAACCATATCGAGATCGAAAAGGTAGATCGGCAGATCGTCTCGGCCCAGCTGCGCGATTCGATGCTGCTGCGCCATGTGGTGGATGCGGTGGTGGGGCTGGATTACACGGTGGTGTTCAATCTGATCGGCAATGATGTGCAGCCGGAACAGCTGAACATTGTCGGTTTCGCCGATTACGGACTGGACTTCTGGGGCAACGGCCTGATCGCCAGCCGCGCGGTGATCGCCCGCGATCCCTCGCTGGTGCGCCGCATCACCCGCGCCAGCGCCCGCGGTTGGGTTGCTGCCGCGGCCGACTCCAAGGGTGCGATCGATGCGCTGCTGCGTCGCGATCCGCTGCTGCCGGTCGCCAATGAGGTCGCGCGGCTGGATTACGTGATGCGCAGCAGTGTGCTCACTCCGCGCGTGCGCGCCGGCGGCCTCGGCCACTATGACCAGGCCCGCGCCCGCGCCGGCATGACCACCCTGGCTGAAGGCTTTGACCTCCCCCGCGTGCCCGCGCCGGAAGAATTCTACGACCCCACCTTCCTGCCACCGTTGGCGGAACGGAGTTTTCCGCCGGTGTAGGACGGGCTGAGGTTGCACGGCGCGCCGCGCAGCAAACAAAGAAGAGGTTTTTGCTTCCTTTTTCGAAAAGGACGCGCTTGGCTTTGACTGTTCCGATGGCGCGGCACGCCGTATGGCCTGTTGCCGATTTCAGCTGGGTGCGGGCGACAGGGGTGGTGAGACGATGAGCTATTATTCGAAGGTTTTGCAGCCGGGCGAGAGTGTGAAGTTCATTGGGAAGCTGCATTGGGTGATGTTTGGGCACGCGATTTTGTACGTCGTGCTGGCGGTGGTTTTGTTGATGTATGGGGCGGGGATGCCGGCGAACAGCAGGGTTTTCGCGCATGCCGGGGCGGGGGTTTTGGCGGTGCTTGGGCTGGTGGCCTACGTGCGTGCGTGGTTCGTGCGGGTGACGACCGAGATCGTGGTGACGGACAAGCGGATCATTCACAAGGTTGGTTGGATTTCCCGGCGGACCGAGGAGATCAATATTACCAAGGTTGAGACTGTGGATGTTGGGCAGGGGGTGATGGGGCGGGTGTTGGGGTATGGGACGGTGTTGATCCGGGGGGTTGGGGGGTCTTGGGAGCCGATCCGGCGGGTGGCGGATCCGTTGGCGTTGCGGAATGCGATTATTGTGGGGTGAGCGAGATGAACGGGCATTGGGGTCGCTCGCTCGACGATGGTGTTGGCCGAGGACGGCATGCGCGCGGCAGGGGTCAGCAGGGCGGAGCGTGCGGCGTGGATGCAGACGAGCCGGGTGCAGTCGGATCGGGTTCTGACGGCGAAGGGAAATGTGACGGTGGAGACGTTACAGCGGGCGGCGGCGCTGGTGGGGCGGGAGTTAGGGTTGGATTTGGTTTGAGTGGGTGGTCGCCTCGCCAATCGTGCGGCTTAGGTGCCGTATCAACATGCGAGCTACGTTTGCTACATATCATCATTAAACGTTAAGCTCTACCCGGTATCGACCAAGACCCGCATCGTTGATGCGGGCTACTGCTGGTTCGACGTTTCGGAAGTGTGGGTTTAGCAAGCTGTGCGGTGGACAAGTGCACTGCAATCCACCATCGCAATCATCCGCGTGTGCCGGCGTTGCCGTTGATGATTGGTGAGTTCCTGCGGATGAAAGTTGCGATGGTGGATTGCACTTCGCTTATCCACCCTTCGGGGTTTGGTGTTTGGGCTGGCACCGAACCAAAATTTCAGAAGTTTTTTGTTTCTTTTTTTCAAAAAAGAAGCGCTTGCCTTCGCCTTCCCTACCCTGGTGGATCCCATTTGATCCAGTCGCCAGCAACGACGTTGCGGTGGGTTTTGGGGAGCGCGTTAAGGGTGGCGATGTCGGTTTCGTCCAGCTTCAGGGATTGGGCTTGCCAGTTGGTACGTTGGTTCTCCAGGCTTTTGGCTTTGGGGATGGCGGCGACGTTGTCTTGGCGCAGCAGCCAGGCGAGGGCGATTTGGCTGGGGGTGGCGCCGTGCTTTTTGGCGAGGGTGGCGAGGATTTCGTTGTCCAGCACGCGGCCTTTGCCGAGGGGGGCGTAGGCGGTGACGGCCACTCCTTTGTTCTTCGCGTAGGTCAGGACGGCGGTTTGGCCGTGGAGGACGTTGAATTCCACCTGGTTGCAGGCGATGGGGGCGCCGATGTCTTCGATCGCTTGTTTCATGAGGGCGACGGGGAAGTTGGAGACGCCGATGGCGCGTGCGCGGCCGTCCTGCTTGAATTTTTGCATGGTGGCCAGCGCGGCTGGGAGGTCGCGTTCCATGGTCGCTGAGGGCCAGTGGATCAGATAGAGATCGACATGGTCGGTTTTGAGTTTGGTGAGGCTTTCCTCGAAGGAGCGGGTGAGGTCGGCGGGGGCGAGGTTGGTGTGCCAGACCTTGGTGGTGATGTGGATCTGGTTGCGCAGGCCACTGGTGACGATGGCGGCACCCACGTCTTCCTCGTTGCCGTACATCTGGGCGGTGTCGATGTGGCGGTAGCCCAGGGCGATCGCACTTTCGACGGCGGTGCGGCACTCCGCCCCCTTCATGGGCCAGGTGCCGAGGCCCAGCTTGGGCATTTTCAGATCGGGGCCGGTCACGTCGTCCATTGTTTCGATTCCTTAACGCGCGGTGAGGTCGATGATGCTGGCCTGGCCGTCTTCGCGGCCGATGGCGAGGAAGGCGCCGGTGGGGTGCCAGGCGAGGGTGGCGATGGGGGAGGTGCCGCCTCTCGTCACCGGGAGAATCCGTTGGGTGGTGATGTCGGCCATGATGACCATACCGTCGGCGAAGCCCGCGGCGACGACGTCCTGCTTCGGGTGGCAGGCGACGGCGCTGCCGAGGACGTTGGCACCGCCGGCGAGTTCGAGCGGGGCCTTGCCCATCGGGCCGCCGCCGAAGAAGGGCCAGAGAACGACGGCGTCGGCCCCTGATGTCGCCAGCCATTTGCCGTTGCGGCTGAAGCTGAGGGATTGGGTTTTGGAGGGGTAGCCGCTCATGCGCATGTCCTGCCCGTCGGCGAGTCTCCAGCCGTGCAAAGCATTTTCCTGCATGGCGGTGACGACGCTGTCGCCTTCGGGGTGGATGGTGATCGCGAGGTGGCTGCCTTTCCACGGGAGGGTGCGGGGGCTGTCGGTCTTGGCGGCGACGAACCAGAGGGTGCAGCCATTATAGTGGCTGGCGGCGATGCGTTTGCCTTTGGCGTCGAAGGCGATGCCGCCGATGGTTGTGGGTGTCTGCAGGGTTTTCAGAAGCTGGCCGGCGCGGTCGTAGAGGAAGAGATGTTTGCCCTGGGCGCAGGCGATGGTGGTGCCGTCGGTGCTCGCCACATGTTCGACCCAGCGGCGGGGGAAGGTTTCCACGGGGGTGAGGGTGCCGTCCGGCGCGAGGCGGTTGAAGGTGCCGTCGTCACCGCCGGAGAGGAAGCCGAGTTGGGTGCAGTCTGGCGCGAGGCAGAGCACCGCACCTTTGTGGGCCTGGTGGGTTGTCCAGGTGCGGGCGCCGAGGTCGTGGGTGCGCAGGGTGCCGTCGCCGAGCGCGTAGCAGGCTGTGAGGCCCGCACGGTCGAAGGTGGTGGCGATGATCGGGGCGGCGAAATCCTCGGTCTGGCCGCGGCGGTCGACCAGGTAGTCCAGCGCGGCGCTCAAGCGGGCACCTGGCAGGCCTCGAAGCCGCGGCGGAGTTGCGGGCGGTTCAGGTCCTTGCCGATGAAGACCATTTTCGACTGGCGGGGTTCGCCGGGCTTCCAGGGGGAGATGTAGTCGCCGTCGGCGATCATATGGACGGCCTGGAAGGCGAAGCGGCGGTCTTCGTTTGGGTGGGCAAGGATGCCTTTGGTGCGCAGGAGGTCCGCACCTTTTTCGGCGAGCAGGCCGCCGATCCATTCCTGGAATTTCTCGGGGTCGATCGGGCGATCCACCGCGAAGCTGACGCTGTAGATGCCTTGGGCGTGGCTGTGGGTGTCTTCGGTGAGGAAATTGGGGTCGAATTCGAGGATGCGGTCGAGCGCGAAGGCGTCGCGGTTCAGCAGGGTTTCGACGGGGACGTTGGCTTTTTGGGCGTGCTGGATTTTGGCGAAGGCGTTGATCTGGCGGATCTGGGCTTCGACGTCGGCGAGTTCGTCGGGCGTGACCAGGTCGGTCTTGTTGAGGATGACGATGTCGGCGAAGGCGAGCTGGGCGGCGGCTTCAGGGGTGTCGCGCAGCTGGGCGGGGAGGTGTTTGGCGTCGACGACGGTGAC
>CAIVDX010000606.1 GCA_903904805.1 uncultured Rhodospirillales bacterium | reverse complement strand
CTGCGCTCGATCATGGAGAGCATTCTGCTCTCGACGATGTTCGATCTGCCGGGACTCGAATCGGTGGAGGAGGTTGTGATCAACCGTGAGGTCGCCGAGGGGCGCGCGACACCGCTCTACACCTACGGCAAGGAGCGCGCCGAAGGCGCGTGAGGCGTCATCGGCGTGTCACACCGCCATCTTGCAACCGGTGCCGTGCGTACCGATCTTCTGGTCAACGCGCGATGCCATGATGAGTTAGCTGGGTCGCCGCTGCGTCTTTCGTGCCGCTGAAACCTCCTGCATCCGAACACAGGAGAGAATAGGGCGGAAGGCGGGTTCGACTGTCCTTGTGGAGGTCTGATATGACGGATAAATCCGGCGACGATACAAACGCCACACCCACCACTCCCGCCCGGGCATTGATTCCGGCCGACATGCTGGCGGTGCTGCCGCTGCGCGATATTGTTGTTTTCCCGCACATGATCGTGCCGCTGTTCGTGGGCCGCGAGAAATCAGTTCGCGCGCTTGAGGCGGTGATGAAGGATGATCGGCAGATTCTGCTGGTTGCGCAGAAGAACGCCGCGCAGGACGACCCTTCGGCGGATGACATCTACCGCGTGGGCACCGTGTCGACGATTCTGCAGCTGCTGAAACTGCCTGATGGGACCGTGAAGGTTCTGGTTGAGGGCAGCCGGCGTGCGCGCATCACCGAGTTCAAGGAGACCGAGAATTATTTCGAGGCCTTCGTGGAGGATCTGCCGGAGATTTCGGCCGAGCCGCGTGAGCTTGAGGCGCTGGGCCGCACGGTGGTTGGACAGTTCGAGCAATATATCAAGCTGAACAAGAAGATCGCCCCTGAGGTGCTGGTGTCGCTCAACCAGATCGAGGAGCCGGGCAAGCTGGCCGATACGGTGGCCAGCCATCTGAATCTGAAGATCTCGGAAAAACAGGAGCTGCTGGAGACCACCGCGATCGCCGAGCGGCTGGAGCGGGTGTTCGGCCATATGGAGGCCGAGATCGGCGTGCTCCAGGTGGAGAAGCGCATCCGCAACCGCGTGAAGCGGCAGATGGAGAAGACGCAGCGCGAATATTATCTGAATGAGCAGATGAAGGCCATTCAGAAGGAGCTCGGCGAGGGCGAGGACGGCAAGGACGAGACCGCCGAACTCGAGGAAAAGATCAAGAAGACCAAGTTCAGCAAGGAAGCGCGCGAGCGCGCGATGGCCGAGCTGAAGAAGCTGCGCACGATGAGCCCGATGAGTGCCGAGGCGACGGTGGTGCGCAACTATCTTGATTGGATGCTGTCGATTCCGTGGAAGAAGCGCACCCGCGTTCGCAACGATGTGGGCGAGGCCGAGAAGGTTCTCGATGCCGATCACTACGGGCTGGAAAAGGTGAAGGAGCGCATCCTCGAATATCTCGCGGTGCAGTCTCGCTCCAACAAGATCCGCGGGCCGATCCTGTGCCTGGTGGGGCCGCCGGGCGTGGGCAAGACCTCACTGGGCAAGTCGATCGCCAAGGCGACCGGGCGCAATTTCGTGCGCATGTCGTTGGGCGGGGTGCGCGATGAGGCCGAGGTGCGTGGGCATCGGCGGACCTATATCGGCTCGATGCCCGGCAAGGTGATCCAGGGCATGAAGAAGGCGAAGAGCAGCAATCCGCTGTTCCTGCTGGATGAGATCG
>CAIVDX010000605.1 GCA_903904805.1 uncultured Rhodospirillales bacterium | reverse complement strand
TTCTGGGTGGGGACCTTGATGTCGCAGGTTTTGCAATGGACGCAGTTCTGCGCATTGATCTGCAAACGCCGTCCCGACCCGTGCGGACCCGCGCCGTCAGGGACGGATTCATACACGCCAGCCGGGCAATAGCGGCTTTCGGGGCTGTCATAGACCGCCTGATTCACGCTGGCCCAGCGCGCCGGGTCGCGCAGCTGCAGATGCACCGGCTGGTCTTCCTCATGGTTGGTGTTGCTGAGGAACACCGAGCTGTTGAGGTCGAAGCTGAGCATGCCGTCGGGCTTTGGGTAGTCGATGCGCGGCAACGCGCCGGCCGGGCGCAGCTGGGTGTGGTCGGGATGGTTGGCCAGCGTCCAGGGCGCGCGCCCGCGCAGGATGTAGGTGTCGAGCGCGGCATAGGCGAGGCCGCCGAGCAGGCCGAATTTGGCGAAGCCGGGGCGGATGTTGCGCGCCGTATAAAGCTCCTCGCGCAGCCAGCTCGCGGTGAAACGCTCGGTGTAGCCAATCGGCTCCGGCGCCCGCCCGCCCGCCAGTTCCGCGGCGATCGCCTCGGCGGCGAGCATCCCGCTTTTCATCGCGGTATGGGTGCCCTTGATCTTGGGCATGTTGAGGAAGCCCGCGGCATCGCCGATCAGCGCCCCGCCGGGGAAGGTCAGGCGCGGCAGGCTCTGCAGCCCGCCCTCGGAGAGCGCGCGCGCGCCATAGGAGATGCGTCGCCCGCCGGTCAGATGCGCCGCGATCGCCGGGTGGTGCTTCAGCCGCTGCATCTCCTGGAACGGCGAGAGATAGGTGTTGCGATAATCGAGCCCGACGACGAACCCCACCGAAACCAGGCGCTCGCCGAAATGATACAGCCACGCGCCGCCATAGGTCGCCCCATCCATCGGCCAGCCGATCGAATGCACAATGGTGCCCGGCCGGTGCTGCGCGGCGGGGATTTCCCACAATTCCTTGATGCCCAGCCCATAGGTCTGCGGCTGCACGCCGTCGCGCAGCGCGAAACGCTCCATCAGCAGCTTGCTGAGGCTGCCGCGGCAGCCCTCGGCGAACAGCGTGTAGCTGGCGCGCAGCTCCATGCCCGGCTGGTGGTTGGGGCCGGGTGCGCCGGCGCGGCCGATGCCCATGTCGCCGGTCGCGATGCCGACGATGCGGCCCGCCTCTTCCAGCAGTTCGGCGGCGGCGAAGCCCGGATAGATCTCGACGCCCAACGCCTCCGCCTGCGCGGCCATCCAGCGCACCACCGCGCCGAGCGAGACGACGAAATTGCCGTGATTGCGCATCTGCGGCGGGGTGGGCAGGCGCAGCGAGCCGGTTCGGGTGAGGAACAGAAAGCTGTCCTCCCCGGCCGGCGTGGTCAGCGGCGCGCCGCGTGCGAGGAAATCGGGGATCAGCTCGGCCAGCGCGCGCGGCTCGATCACCGCGCCGGAGAGCGTGTGCGCGCCGACCTCGGCACCTTTCTCCACCACGCAGACGCTCGCCTCCGGTGCCAGCTGCTTCAGCCGGATTGCCGCCGCCAGACCCGCCGGGCCGGCGCCGACGATCACCACGTCGAATTCCATCGCCTCGCGGGTCATCTCACGAAGGCTCCACGCGGACGGGCGGGGACGGCAAGCGGCGTGGGCAGGGCATCGGATGGGCTCTTTCTGGCAGCTTTTGGCGCGGTGGCGCCGAATTGGCGCGGAAGATGCGTAACTTCATGCCCTCTGGTCAGCGAATGTTCAATCAGCGGAGGGCGCGCGGCTGGCGCGAACGTGCTACAGCCGGCATCGCTGAACTGACCAGCTAAGTCACTGATTCGTCATCTGATTGGAACGTCGTCATGAGCCCTAGCAGCAGCGTCCGTCCGCCACGTCCGGCCAGCTATGACAAGAAGGTCGCCCTGGTGCTGCAGGGTGGCGGCGCGCTCGGCAGCTACCAGGCCGGCGTCTACGCGGCGATGGCGGAGTCGGATTATCTGCCCGACTGGGTCGCCGGCATCTCGATCGGCGCCATCAATGCCGCGCTGATCGCCGGCAACGCGCCAGACAAGCGGGTGGAGCGGCTGCGCGAATTCTGGGAGGGCGTCACCGAATGTGACTCGCTCTGGCGGCAATGGGCCGGCAGCACGATGTCGCAGATGCTGCACGACCACCGCCCGGCCGGCGCCTGGGGCGCGATCATGTTCGGCACGCCCGGCTTCTTCACCCCGCGCGCGCCGCTCGACTGGATGGCCAAGCCGCCCCCCACCAGCTTTTATGACACCTCCGCACTGAAATCCACACTGGAGCGGCTGGTCGATTTCGACCGCATCAACGCGCGCGAAACCCGCATCTCGGTGGGCGCGGTGAATGTGCGCACCGGCAATTTCGCCTATTTCGACAGCGATCGCATCCTGATCCGGCCCGAGCACATCATGGCCTCCGGCGCGCTGCCGCCCGGCTTTCCCGCCGTCGAGATCGACGGCGAACATTACTGGGATGGCGGCCTGGTCTCGAACACCCCGCTGCATGAGGTGCTGACCAACTATCCGCGCCGCAGCACCATCGCCTTCCAGGTCGATCTGTTCCCCGCGCAGGGCCGGCTGCCCGAGAGCCTCGCCGAGGTCAGCGAGCGCGAGAAGGACATCCGCTATTCCAGCCGCACCCGCACCGCCACCACCACGCTGCGGATGATCCAGGACCTGTGCCACAATGTGAACGCGCTGCTGGAAAAGCTGCCGCCCGACCTGCGCGGCACGCGCGAGGCGGAATATCTCTATAATTTCGGCTGCGTGACAACCATGGACATCGTGCAGCTGGTCTATCTGCCCGCGCAGGAGCAGGGCTACGACAAGGATTACGAGTTCAGCCGGCAGACCATGCAGACGCGCTGGGAGCAGGGACGGGCTGACATGAATCGGACACTTGATGCCTCGCCCTGGCTTGAACCAATGTCCGAAGAGCAGGGCGCGCGCAGCTTCGATGTGCTCGCCGAGGCACGCAAACACCATCGCTGAACCGCGTTTTGCCGGAGAGCCGCGCCATGGACATCGCCACCATCCGCGCCACCGCCTATGCGATGCCGCTCGCCAGCCCATCCTATCCGCGCGGCCCCTATCGCTATATCGGGCGGGAATATCTCACCATCACCTACCGTTCCGATCCGGCAGCGATCGCGCACGCCGTGCCCGCACCGCTGCGCGCGGCCGGGGATCTGGTGCAGTTCCAGTTCATCCGCATGGCCGACAGCACCGGCTTTGGCAGCTATCACGGCGCCAGCCAGGTGATCCCGGTGCTGCTGCCCGACGGCAGCGAGGCCGGCTACACCCACAACATGTATCTCGACACCCACGCCCCGATCGCCGGCGGGCGCGAGATCTGGGGCTTTCCGCAAAAACTCGCCTCCCCCAATCTCGATGTCGCGAGCGACACGCTGGTCGGTCGGCTGGATTTTGGGCCGATCGCGGTGGCGCGCGGCACCATGGGCTTCAAATATGAGGCACTGCCGCCCGCCGAGGCCGCCGCCGCCATCGGCCGGCCCGGCGTGCTGCTGAAGATCATGCCGCATGTCGATGGCACCCCGCGCATCTGCGAACTGGTGCGCACGCGGATGAGCGACGTGACCATCCTCGGCGCCTGGACCGGGCCCGCCGCGCTCAGCCTGCACCCGCACGCGCTGGCCCCGGTGAGCCGGCTGCCGGTGCGCGAGATCGTGCGCGCCAGCCATATCGTGGCGGACATGACCTTGGGGTTCGGCAGCGTCATCCATGATTATCTCGCCAAAGGAGAGCCGGCATGACCAGGATGAGGTGCTCGCCGCGGCCTATTCGATGCCGCTGCACAGCCCGAGCTTCCCGATGGGGCCGTATCGCTTCGTCAACCGCGAATTTCTCATCATCACCTACCGCACCGATCCCGCTGCGCTGCGGCGCCTGCTGCCCGAACCGCTGGAGTTCGACGAACCGCTGGTGAAATATGAATTCATCCGCATGCCCGACAGCACCGGCTTTGGCGACTACACCGAATCCGGCCAGGTGATCCCGGTGCGCCTGCCGGCCGCGCTGGGCGGCACCCATGGCGGCTACGTGCACGCGATGTTCCTCGACGACGATCCGCCGATCTCAGGCGGGCGCGAGCTGTGGGGATTTCCCAAAAAGCTTGCCCAGCCCACGCTGAAGGTGGAGCGCGACACGCTGGTGGGCACGCTGGATTTCGGCGGCGTGCGCATCGCCACCGGCACCATGGGCTACAAGCACACCCGCATCGCCGACGAAACGATCATCAAGGCGCTCGAGGTGCCCGGCTTCCTGCTCAAGATCATTCCACATGTCGACGGCACCGCGCGGGTCTGCGAACTGGTGCAGTACGAACTCACCGACATCGTCTGCAAGGGCGGCTGGACCGGCCCGGCGGCGCTGGAACTGGCGCCACACGCGCTGGCGCCGGTGGCCGATCTGCCGGTGCTGGAGATCGTCTCGGCCACCCATCTGATCGCCGACCTCACATTGGGGCTGGGCAGGGTGGTGCTTGATTATCTCAAATAGACGGTTCTTGGCATCGCGACGGCAAGCCCCCCGCCTGTGGCGGGCAACATGACAGTGTTGTTGCAAAACTCAGTTACTTAACCTCACAATTCCCGACAGGTTCGTTGACCAGAACGCGCTAGCATCCTTTCGTCGGAAAGGGAGCCGCGTCAGTGCAGATTGACCTCGCCCCATCATGCCTGTCGCGCCTGCTGCATCTCGACAATCCCCACCGTGACAGGCTGGCAGCCTATTTCGGCGCGCTCGACCGGACCATCCGGCCGCCACGCAACGAGATCGCCTATCTGTTCATCCTGTTCACCAATCGCTGCGGGTCGAACTATCTCGCCCAGCTGCTGGCCTCGACGGGTCGGTTCAATGAGGCCGGCGAATATTTCAATGCGGAGACGGTTCTGCACCACGCCCGCCGCCACCGGCTGCGCGCGCTGCCGGACTATCTTGATTTCCTCAATCGCTGTGTGGCCATGCATGGCCGGCTGGTGGTGAAGCTGGGGATCGAGCATCTGGCGCTGCTCGCCGAGGCCGGGCTGCTGCAGGCCATGCTCCCGCGCGCGCACCTGGTGCTGTTCGAACGCGAGGACCGGCTGGGCCAGGCCATCTCACGCGCCATCGCCTGCCAGAATCTGCGCTGGACCTCCCGCCATCAGTCCGCCCTGCCGGACGACCAGCTGCGCTACTCCCGCTCCCTCATCAAGCTGGAGTGGGACAAGGCCAATCTCGGCAATTACCTGCTGCGCTATGTCCTCGGCGATCTCGGGGTCGCCGCCTGCTGCACCACCTATGAGGACCTGCTGGCGGACCCCCAGGCGGTGATCGCGCGCATTGGCGCGCATGTCGGTGAGCGCGGCCTGCAGATCGCGCCCAGCCGGGTCAGCATCGAGCGCCAGGCCACCAGCCTGAACGAGGCATGGCGCACC
>CAIVDX010000604.1 GCA_903904805.1 uncultured Rhodospirillales bacterium | reverse complement strand
CATCATCTATGGCATCTCGGCCTATGGCCTCGGCCGGCAGTTGCAAATTTCTCCTGGTGAGGCCAAGGCCTATATCGACGCCTATTTCGAGCGCTATCCGGGCATCCGCGCCTATATGGAGCGGACCAAGGAAGAGGCGCGGGCCAATGGCTTCGTGCGCACGCCGTTTGGCCGGCGCTGCTGGATCGCGGGGATCGCCGACAAGAACCCGGCGCGTCGCGCGGGGGCTGAGCGCCAGGCGATCAACGCGCCGTTGCAGGGCGGGGCGGCCGACATCATCAAGCGCGCCATGGTGCATCTGCCGGGCGCGCTGAGATCAGCCAGACTGTCCGCGCGGATGCTGTTGCAGGTGCATGACGAACTGGTGTTCGAGGCGCCTGAGGCGGAGGCTGCCGAGACGGCCGCACTGGTGAAGTCGGTGATGGAACAGGCTGCCAATCTGTCGATTCCGCTCGTGGTGGCAACCGGGGTTGGGCATGCCTGGTCGGATGCGCATTGAGGGCGGCGTGTCCTGTTTGGCGAAGAAGACGCCAAGGACTTTTGAGATCCTAGTCGAGATACAGGCGAAAAGGCATCATCGCGGATGCTGTGAAGCCGGCTGAGCGGTAGAGGTGCTGTGCGGCCATATTGGCACCATCGGTGAGCAGGGTCAGGCGTGAGCAGCCTTTGGCGCGGGCCTGGGAGATGACCGCATCCAGCAATCGGCGGCCCACGCCGTGGCCGCGCTGATCGGCGCGCACCACGAGGTCGTCCAGCAGGGCCACGCGGCTGCCTTGTGCGGTGGAGATGGTGAACAGGATGGTCGCCATCGCCACCACATCCTCCCCGCGCCTGGCCACCAGCAGCAGGCCCGCGTCGGGATTGTCCAGGATCAGGCGCAGGCCGCGCGCCTGGGCGCGCGGGTCCGGCGTGAAATCCGCCTCCTGCGTGAACAGGGTGCCGAGCAGTGCGGACATTGCCGGGATATCGGCCTCGACTGCGAGGTCTATGCGGATATTTTGTTGCAAGACCAATTCTTCATCCTGGCGTCATAACAACTGGCTCGGCAAGGCGTTAGCACCTCAAGCCTATCAGATTGGGGACCACCATGCGCCGGACAAAACTTTGCCTGACCACCGCACTGCTGACCAGCCTCGCCGTCGGTCCGGCGCTGGCGCAGCAAAAGCCGCATAACGTGATCCTGTTCATCGCCGACGGGCTGCGCGCGGGCATGATGTCACCGCAGACCACGCCGACGATGGCGGCGCTGGCCGCGCGTGGCGTGCGCTTTGCCAACCCGCACTCGATCTTTCCGACATTCACCACCGCCAATGCGGCCAGCATGGCGACCGGCCACACGCTCGGTGACAACGGCGATTTTTCGAACACCATCTATTCCGGCTTCCCGGTCGGCGCTGCCGGCGGCGCTGTCACGCCGTTCCTGGAGAGCAATCCGGTGCTCGGCGAGGTGGATGCCGGCCTGCATGGCAATTACCTCAACGAGGCCACCTTCATGCAGGCGGCGCGCGGTGCCGGCATCGCGACGGCCTCGATCGGCAAGGTCGGCCCCGTGCTGATCTTCGACCATCTGGAGCGCACCGGTGAGGCGACCATCATCATCGACGACCAGACCGGTCGCCCCGGGGGCATTCCGGTGACGGCGAAGCTGGCCGGCAAGATGACGGAGCTTGGGCTGGGCACCCAGGCGCCGACCCGCGGCGACAATGGCCCGGCCGGCAATAGCGGCACGCCGGGCACCAGGGTGGCGAACATCGTGCAGCAGGGCTGGTTCGGCGATGTGGCCACCAAGGCCGTGCTG
>CAIVDX010000603.1 GCA_903904805.1 uncultured Rhodospirillales bacterium | reverse complement strand
CGGGCAGTGGCGGCGGCGGCGGCGGCGGCACCTTCGTGTACGACGCAACCACCAGCACCCTTCTGCTCGCCGCCGGCGGCGGCGGTGGCGGCGCGGGCGCGGTCAGTGGACTCGCTGTTGGCCTGCCCGGATTGACGACCACCGCGGGTGGCGACTCTTCCGGCACAAACGCGGGCCTCGGTGGATTGCTGGGAGCCGGCGGCAGTGCCGGCTATGGCGGCGCTGGCGCCGGTTACCTGACCGATGGCGGCAATGCGGGCTCTGGCAACGGCAATGCGACTGGCGGCTTGGCCTTCTCGGACACCAGCCTGGCGGGAACGGGCGGTTCGGGCGGCACCGCCACCCGCGGCTCCGGCGGCGCTGGCGGGTTCGGCGGCGGCGGTGGCGGCGCAATTAATGGTCTGCTGGGCGGCGGCGGTGGCGGCGGCTACAGCGGTGGCGGCGGCGGCGGCCGCCCTGTCTCGTCCACCACCGGCGGCGGCGGAGGCGGTGGCTCCTTCATCATCGCGACCGCAAGCGGCATTGCACTCAGCTCCCGCGTCAACAGCGGCGACGGCCAGCTCGTCATCACCGCGCAGAGCAGCGCGATCATCCCCGAGCCCGAAGCCGCCGGCCTGCTCGGCCTCGGCCTGCTCGCCCTCGTCTCCCTCCGCCACCGCCGCCGGACCTGAACCAACCGCCACGTCACGCTCTCCAGGCAAAGCCGGTCGTCCGTCGGCATCAGGCGGGCGACGGCGATCTGCCGTGATCGGAGAATGCGGGCTCACCCGCATCACCCTGCGCTGTCAGACAATCACCGGCAGAGCCGACACGGCGCTCACCAACTGGTCCAGCCGCCGTTGACCGCGGCACGCCGGTTCGGCGGCCGCGCCGAGATCGTCCACCCCCGCACCCTGCGGACCCTGCTCAAGGCCCGGCGGAGACGCATCGACGCAGCCATTCTGCGGTTCGACCGGCCCGCGCTCCGCCGCTGGGTGGCCTCAACCTCGTGGCCCTATCTTTCCCGACCGGATTCAGCCTATCACCGGCTTGCTAACGTGCGGGACCGCGTCCCGGGGCCTGGTCTGTCCCGCCTGTTGGAGTAGCGGCCCTGGACCTCGCCCCCCTGCGCACCCTCGCGGCGCGCCGTCTGCCCTACCCTGCCCTGGTGAAGCGCGGCCACATTGTCGGCCGCTACGCCGCGACGGTGGGCCTGTATCACGCCCTCACCCTGCTCGCGGTCCTGCCCTGGCTGTTCAGCTGGACCGGCGTGACGCTGGCGCTGCTCGGCCTCTACGTGTTCGGCAGCCTGGGCATCAATCTCTATTATCACCGCATGCTCACCCATCGCGGCCTGGCCACCCCGCGCTGGGTCGAGGCGATCCTTGCCATCCTCGGCGTCTGCTGCGTGCAGGACACGCCCGCCCGCTGGGTCGCCGTGCATCGCCGCCACCATGAGCATTCCGACCAGCAGCCCGACCCGCACAGCCCGCTGGTGAATTTCCTCTGGGGCCATGTTGGCTGGATGCTGGTGGAAAACGGCGACCTCGTCCGCTTCCGCATCTATGAGCGCTATGCCAAGGACATCGTCCGCGATCCCCTGCAGAAATGGGTGGAGCGCAATTATGGCTGGATCGTGCTGGGCCAATGGCTGGTGTTCTACGCCGCCGGCGCCGCCATCGCCCTGCTGCAAGGCGGCAGCTGGCTGCAGGCGGTTCAGTTCGGCCTGAGCCTGCTGATCTGGGGCGTGTTCGTGCGCACCGTGCTGGTCTGGCACATCACCTGGAGCGTGAATTCGCTCTCGCATTTGTTCGGATACAGAACGTTTGAAACCGGCGAGGACAGCCGCAACAATGCCTTCGTCGCCCTGATCTCCAACGGCGAAGGCTGGCACAACAACCATCACCACGATCCCCGCTCCGCCAGGCATGGCCTGCGCTGGTGGGAGTTGGATGTGGTTTACCTGACGATTCGCCTGATGCGCTCGATTGGTTTGGCGTCCGAAGTAGTCTTGCCCAGGCCGCAAAAATAAAGGCGGCGCCAACCTGGCGCCGCCCCAAACTTATCGAAGTTTGTTGCTTCTTTTTTTCAACAAAGAAGCGCTTGCTTTTTCAAACCCCGGCCGTCGCCGCCACCTCAGCGGCGAAGTCCGAGACCTCCTTCTCGATGCCCTCGCCCAGATGGAACCGCGCGAAGCCGGAGAGCGTCGCGCCCGCCTTCTTCACCACGGCGCGCACGCGGCTCTCGCCGTCATGCACCCACACCTGCTCCAGCAGCACCACTTCCTCGTAATATTTGCGGATGCGGCCATCGACCATCTTCTCGATGATGGCGTCCGGCTTGCCGGAGGCGCGTGCCTGCTCGGTCAGCACCGAGCGCTCACGCTCCAGAGCCGCCGGGTCCACCGCATCAATGTCCAACGCATCCGGACGCGCGGCGGCCACATGCATGCCCACCTGGCGACCCAGCGTCTCAAGCGCCGCGATCTCGCCCGGCGCCTCGATGGCCACCAGCACACCGATCTTGCCCAGACCCGGGCGCAGCGCGGAGTGGATGTAGGTCGCCACCGCCCCCTGCGACACGCTCAGCACGCGCGCACGGCGGATGGTCATGTTCTCGCCGATGGTGGCGATCAGCTGCGTCAGCTCCTCGGACACGGTGCGACCGGTGCCCGGATACGATGCCGCCTTCAGCGCCTCGACATCCTCGCCCACATCGAGCGCGATCTTGGCGACCGTCTCGACGAACGCCTGGAACGCCTCGTTGCGCGCCACGAAGTCGGTCTCGGCATTCACCTCGACCATCGCCGCCTTCAGCGGCATCGAGGCCACGCCCACCAGGCCCTCGGCGGCCACGCGGCCAGACTTCTTCGCCGCGGCGGAGAGGCCCTTCTTGCGCAGCCAGTCGAACGCCGCCTCGATGTCGCCAGCGTTCTCGACCAGGGCCTTCATGCAGTACATCATGCCCGCGCCGGTCTTCTCGCGCAGGTCGTTCACCAGGGCAGCGGTTAACGCGGCCATGTTCATTCTCCAGAATGTTTGCGCGCG
>CAIVDX010000602.1 GCA_903904805.1 uncultured Rhodospirillales bacterium | reverse complement strand
CCCGTGTCCCTGATGCGCTGGACGCCGGTCCAGGGCGGGTGCGACTTCGGGTCGATATCGAGGCGCATCACGTCGCCCGCCTTGCCGGCGCAGCTGCGCGTGGTGAAGGTGGTGCCGTCGGTCATGATGACGGTGATTTCGTGATATTCGGGGTGGATGCCGGGCTTCATGGGTCAGGTCCTGTGCTGGCCTCGCCGATACCGACCGGCGACGCGAAGGCGGCCGTATAGTCCCCGTCGTCATGCGTTTCAAGTCGGAAACAGCCAGACCGGCCTTGCGTGCTGTCACTGGCTGATGCGTGATCCGGCAATGGCAGTGCCCGCAACCGCGCCGATGTCCGTCGTCTCCATCCAGTCCTGGGTCGCTACCGGCCATGTCGGCAATGCCGCAGCCGCCTTCGCGCTGCAGCGCCTGGGGCTGGAGGTCTGCGCGCTGCCGACGGTGATGCTGTCCAACCATCCCGGCCATGGCCGCCCCACCGGCGGCGCGGTGCCGCCGGGGCAGTTGGCCGCGCTGATCGAGGGGATCGCCGCGCGCGGGGTGCTGACCAACGCGTCGGGGCTGCTGACCGGCTATCTTGGATCGGTCGCCAACGCCCATGTCGCGATCACCACCGCGGATCGGATGCCCCAGGCGCTCTATTGCTGCGATCCGGTGCTGGGCGACGACGGGCGCTCCTACGTCGCGCCCGGCATCGCCGAGATGATCGCCGCCCAGGCGGTACCACGCGCCGATCTGCTCACACCCAATGGCTTCGAGCTGGGCCTGCTGACCGGCGCCGATATCTCGAGCCTCGCTGGCGCGTGCTCCGCCGCGGCTGCACTCGCCGGCCGTATGCGCTCCGGCGGCCTGGCCTGCGTGCTGGTCACCTCGCTGGCCACCGAAGAGACCCCGCCCGACAGCCTTGATCTCCTGTTGCACACCCCGACCGGTGCCCATCTGCTGCGGCGGCCTCGTCGCGCGGCGCATTATTCCGGTGCCGGCGACCTGCTGGCTGCGCTGACGTTCGGCCGGCTGCTGCGTGGGCAGGCGCTGACCGATGCGGTTTGCACCGCCGTCGCCGGCCTTGAGGCGGTGCTGGCCGCCACCGATGCGCTGGGCGCCGACGAGCTGGCGATGATTTCCGCGCAGGACCGGCTGGCGGCGCCCGGCGCCGTGCCGGCCATGGTCGCGCTGTGAGCCCGCGTCACGGGTGTCATCGGGCTGCCCATTGTCGCCATGATCGGCGCGCACGATGCTGTGAGGACCACCATACGGACGGACCATCAGGCTCATGCTGACCATCTATCGACGCGTGCTGGCGATGCTGGGGGCCGACCGGAAGGTCGCCTGGCTGCTGGGCATCGGGAACATTCTGGTGGCGGGGCTGCAGTTCCTCGACCCCGTGCTGTTCGGCCGGGTGATCGGCCTGCTGTCGAAATCCGACCAGATCAGCCACGCCCAGCTATGGCACGATGCGCGGTATCTGCTGGGGATGTGGATCGTCGTCGGCGGGGTCTCGATCCTGGCCAACATCGCCACTGCTCTGCAGGCCGAGCGCCTGGCACACCGCAACCGCCTGGCGGCGATGAGCCGCTTTTTCGCCCATGTGCTGTCGCTGCCGTCCTCGTTTCATGGTCAGGCGCATTCCGGCCGGCTCATCAAGGTGATGCTGTCAGGCGCAGACTCGCTGTTCGCCATCTGGCTTTTGTTCTTTCGCGAGCAGCTGGCGACCTACGTGGCAACGTTGGTGCTGCTGCCGCTGACATTGTTCCTGAACTGGCGGCTGTCGATCTCGCTGATCGTGCTTGTCGTGCTGTTCTGCATCGTCACCATCATCGTCATCCGCCGCACGGAGATCGGCCAGAGCACCGCCGAGCGCTATCAGAGCGAGCTTGCCGGCACCGCGCAGGATGCGTTGGCCAATGTGGTGGTGGTGCAGAGCTTTGCGCGTCTGCAGTCCGAGGCCGCCTTGTTCGGCGGCATCGTGCGCCAGGTGATCGCGCATCAGTTCCCGGTGCTGAACTGGTGGGCTGTGGTGAATGTGCTCACCCGCGCGGCCAGCACCATCGCGGTGATCTCCATCGTGATCATCGGCACGCTGCTGCATGTGCGCGGCCAGGCCAGCGTGACGGAGATTGTCTCCTTCATGGGGTTCGCGCAGCTGCTGATCGGGCGGCTCGAAAGTGCCATGAGCTTCGCCTCGCGCCTGTTTTTCTCCAAGCCCATGCTGAATGATTTCTTCGAGGTGCTGGATGCCTCCAGCTCTGTGCCGGAAGCCGCAAACCCGGTCGCGCTTACTGACGTGCGCGGCGAGGTGCGGTTCGAGGATGTCAGCTTTGCCTATCCCGGCGGCCCGCGCATTCTCGATGGCGTGAGCTTCACCGCCAAACAGGGCCAGTCGATCGCGCTGGTGGGCGCGACCGGCGCGGGCAAGTCCACCGCGATGAGCCTGCTGCAGCGCCAGTGGGACCCAATCTCCGGCCGCATCACCATCGATGGCTGCGACATCACCGACATCAGCCTCGACTCGCTGCGCCGCAGCCTGGGCGTGGTGTTCCAGGAAAGCCTGCTGTTCAATCGCTCCATCCGCGACAATCTGCGCGTCGGTCGGCCCGATGCCTCTGATGCCGAGCTTGAGCAGGCCTGCCGCTTGGCCGAGGCGCATGATTTCATCCTGCGCCAACCGCAGGGCTACGACACCATGGTGGGCGAGCGCGGTGCCACGCTCTCCGGCGGCCAGCGCCAGCGTCTGGCGATCGCGCGCGCGCTGCTGAAGGACCCGCCGATCCTGATCCTTGATGAAGCCACCTCGGCCCTTGATGCGGCCACCGAGGCTCTGGTGTCTCGCGCGATGGCGACGTTGATGCGCGGGCGCACCAGCTTCATCATCGCGCATCGCCTTTCCACGGTGCGCGATGCCGACGAGATATTGGTCTTCGAACAGGGCCGCATCGTCGAGCGTGGCAGCTTCGACGCGCTGGTGGCAGCACAAGGTGCGTTCGCCAAGCTGGTGCGCACGCAGCTCTCCGGTGCCGCCCAGGAGCACGCGGCGGAGTAAGCCACTCTTATAAAATGCTGCATCGCACGTAAGCTTTTTGCATCCGTGCCTGGATCGGCGCAGCATGGCTGTTCGCCACGAACAGCGCGGCCCCCGAATGGCCGCGCACAGGGAGAGCCGCCATGTCGATCGCCGCCATTCTCAGGTCCAAGGGCCACGCCATCACCACGGTGGGTCCGCTCACCACCATCGCCGAGGTTTGCTCAATCCTCGCCGACCACCGCATCGGCGCGCTGCCGGTCACCGACGATGCTGATCAGGGCATCATTCTTGGCATGCTGAGCGAGCGCGACATTGTTCGTGTGATTGCCCTGCACGGCCCCGCCGCGCTGGTGCTCACGGCCGAACAGGTGATGACGCGACATATCCGCACGGCCAGCCCGCGCGCCAGCGTGTCGGAGGCAATGGAGCTGATGACCCAGGGGCGCTTCCGCCATCTCCCGGTGGTGGAGGGCGGCCGCATGGTGGGCCTGGTGTCGATCGGTGATGTGGTGAAGGAACGGATCGACCAGGCGTTGCAGGAGGCGGATAGCCTCAAGGCGTATGTGGCGGGGAGCGTGTAGCGACGGCTGCGGCAAGGCCAGGGGCAGAGCCCTGGCCTTGCCTCAAGGGTTCGCTAAACTCCCTCCAAACCAACACCTTGGAGGGAACCGCCATGGCCGATCTGAAGCTGTCCGTCGCGTTTGGCGACTACGAGATCACCCGCGCGCTGGTCGATGGACGGGTTAAGCCTGAGGGCATCGAACTGGTCTCCGACACCCGCTATGGCGCGCGCGATCGCCATTGGGCGATGGCGAAGGAGAATGCCTACGACATCTGCGAGTTCAACGCCGCCGCTTATCTGATGGCGCGCGATCGCGGATTTGCGTGGACCGCGCTGCCTGTGTTCTGCCACCGGCGCTTTCGTCACGGCTTCCTGTTCGTCAATCCCGCCAGCGGGATCAGGACGCCACGGGATCTGAAGGGCAAGCGGATCGGCGGCACCAATTTTCAGCCAGCCGGCAATGTTTGGATTCGCGGCATTCTTGAGGAGGATTACGGCGTTAGGTCGACCGATGTGCATTGGTTCACCGAGCGCGGCGAGGACATCGATTTTGAACCGATGCCGGGCCAGATCATCACCCGAATCCGCGACGACCAGAACCTCGATGACATGCTGCGCACCGGCGAGATCGATGCTCGCATGGAACCGGAATTCCCCAAGCCGTTTCTGGAGGGCGAGGCCTGGTGCGAGCGTCTGTTCGAAGACCACAAGGCGGTTGAGATGGAGTATTACCGTCGCACGTCGATCTTCCCGATCATGCACGTGACCGTGATCCAGCAGCGCATCGTCGACGAGCATCCCTGGGTGGTGAAAAGCCTGTTCGACGCTTTCATGAAGGCAAAGACGATCGCCTATCGCCGCTGCGAGAATCCCCGCGTGGTGCCGCTTGCCTGGTGGGCTGCGGCATTGGAGGAGCAGCACAAGGTGCTGGGACGCGACCCCTGGCAATATGGTCTGACCGAGCAGAACCGGAACAACCTCGAGACGCTGGTGCGGCTGACACATCTGCAGGGCCTGACGTCGCGCCGCGCGCCGCTGGAGGAGTTGTTCTGTCAGCCCTGAACGGGTTCTGCTTGTCGTGTTACGAGGGCAGGAAGCCCAGAGAACAAGAAAAATGGGAGAAAATGGTGTCTGAAGCCTTCCTGTACAAAGCCTGGTATGTCGCGGCATGGCCCAGTGAGGTGACCCGAACGCCGCTGCGGCGGGTGTTTCTTGAGCAGCCGGTGATGCTGTATCGCCGCGAGGATGGCCGGCCCGTGGCACTCGCCGACAGTTGCCCGCATCGCTTCGTGCCGCTGTCGCGCGGCAGCCTGGTGGGAGACGAGATCGTCTGTTGCTATCATGGCCTGCGGTTCAACCCCGATGGCGCCTGCACCCTCAATCCGCACGGCGACGGCACCATTCCGGCGGTGGCCAAGGTGCGCGCCTATCCGCTGGCGGAAAGCCAGGGGCTGATCTGGATCTGGATGGGGGCGGCGGCCGACGCCGATCCGCGGACGATCCCGGTGCTGTCGATCCCGCATTTCCCCGCGCTCGACGATGCCGACGCCTATGCGGCTGTGGGGGGACGGCTGAGCATTGCCGCCAATTATGAGCTGATCACCGACAATCTGCTGGATCTCAGCCATGTGCAGTTTCTGCATCCGGGCCTGCGGGTGGCCAATCCGCGGGTGACACGGCACGAGATGAAGCAGGAGGGCAACGCCATCACCTCCTATTTCTGGCGTGATGAGGGCCAGGTGAACGGGTTGCTGAAGCTGATGGGCTGGCCGGCGGATCGCCCGGTCGACAGCCGAGCGCATATGCATTGGCAGCCGCCGGCGTTGATGACATTGGATGTGGGGGTCACCGATGTCGGCCGTCCGGTGGCGGAGGGGATGTCGGCGCCCAGCCTGCATCTGCTGACACCGGAGAGTCGGGAGCGGACGCATTATTTCTTCGCCTTCCTGCGGACGGTGGGCAAGGACGACGCGGCACTCACCGAAAAGGTGCGTGTTCTGGGCCTGCAGGCGTTCGAACAGGAGGACAAGCCGGTGATCGAAGCGCAGCAGATGAACCTGGGCGAGGCGGAGATCATGTCGCTGGGCCCGGCGCTGCTCGCCCCTGATGCCGCGGGTGTGCGCGCGCGGCGTGTGCTGCGCGGGTTGATCGAGGCGCAGCGTGTGGAGGCGGGCTCGGTCTGAGCCGGTCAGCCCCCAGCGCTGCCTTTCGCCGCGATCAATGCGTCGCGGTGGATTCGGTCCAGCGCATCGCATCCGCGCCGACCGCGCCGCGCAGGGCGATCGAGGCGACGCCGCAGATCGCCAGCGCGACGCCTGGCACCGCGAACAGCACCAGATTGGGCAGGTGCGCGCCGATCAGGAAGCCGCCGATCACCGGGCCGGCCATTGAGATCAGCCGTGCGACACCCAGCCCCCAGCCGGTCGCCAGCGCGCGGATCGGCGTGGGGTAGACGAGGCCCATCACGCACTCCACCGCGTTGATCGAGGCGATGACGCAGAAGCCGGAGGCGAACATGAGCCCGACCAGTTGCCCGGTCGACAGGCCCTGGGTGCCCAACGCGCAGATGACGGCGCCCCCGACCAGCCCGGTCAGCAGGATCGCCAACGGGCCGAATTTGAGCACCAGCCAAGCGGAGGCGACCGCACCGGCGGTGCCACCGATCGAGAGCATCGCCATGCGCTGGGCAGCCTCCTGGTTGCTCAGCCCGGTGCTCGCCAGGACCGACGGTAGCCAGTTGGAGATGAAATAGACCGCCAGGATCGCCATCGACAGGCACAGCCACAGCAGCAAAGTTGTCGCGACGCGACCGGCGGCGAACAGCGGGCCAGGGTTCAGCGTGGCGCGGAGGGCGGGCTCGCTTGTGTAATAGACCGCATTCGCCGGCGGCATTGGCTCCGGCTGGATGCGATTGATCAGCCCGACCAGTTCGTCGCGCCGCTGCGGATGCAGGGCGAGGAATTTCAGCGATTCCGGCAGCGCCACCCAGCAGATCAGGCCGATCACGATGGGGGCGAGGCCGCCCACCCAGAGCAGCATGTGCCAGCCGAAACTCGGCACCAATGTCGCCGCGACGATGGCGGGCAGCAGTTGGCCGACCGGGGCGCCGGCCATCAGCAGCAGCATTGCCACGGTGCGGCTGCGGCCGGGCAGGAATTCCGCCACCAGCGCGATCGCCGAGGGGATCACCCCGCCCACGCCAAGGCCGATCAGGAATCGCAGCACGGTGAAGCTCACGATTTCAGTGGTGTAGAGGCAGGCCAGGCTCATCACGCCGTAGAAGATTGAACCGATCACGATGGCGCGACGGCGGCCGATCCGGTCGCCGAGGGCTCCCAACAAAGGCGCGCCGATCACCACGCCGAGCAGCCCGATGGAGAACATCATGCCCATCTGCTGCGGCGGCACATGCCATTCGCGGCCGATATTGGGGGCGATGAAGCCGGCGACGAAAATGTCGTAGCCATCGATCACCACCGCCAGGAAGGCGAGCGCGACCACCAGAATATGAATGCCGCGCAGTTTCGCGCGATCCACCAGGCCACCGATATCGACGCGTGTTCCATCTGCCATCTTCCGCTCCCTGCTCGACTTCAGTCCTCCCGCCGATTCGATGCGGGCGGACATGGTTGTTTCCGGGAGTGTGGCACAGGATGGCGGGTTCGGGCGATGGGGCGGCCGGGGACTAGATAGCGATGGGCTGCTTGACCTTTTTGCCCTCATCGGCGGCGCGCCAGAGATACCAGGCGGCCATTGAGCGGTGCGGTGCCCAGACCTCGCCGATGGCGGCGAGAGCTTTCGGTGTGGGTTGTTTGTCGAGCATCTTGAGCAAGCGCCAGCCCTCGCGCACGCCGAAATCATCCACCGGCAGGATATCGGGGCGGCCGAGGGTGAAGATCAGCAGCATTTCCACTGTCCAGCGGCCGACGCCCCGCAGGCTGACCAGGCGGGCGATCAGATCGGCATCGCTCAGCCGGCGGGCGGCGGCACGCGAGGGCACGGTGCCGTCGAGCGTGCGGGCGGCGATGTCACGCAGGGCGGCGATCTTGCCGAAGGAGAAGCCGCAGGCGCGCAGATCGGTTTCGTCGAGGGCGAGGAGTTGGGCTGGTTCGGGGAAGGGGCAGTCGGCGAGGGTGAGCATGCGGCCGAGAATCGCCTCGGCGGCGCGGGCGTGCAGTTGCTGGTGGGCGATCGCGCGGACCAGTGCCTCATAGGGTGACCGACTGCGATCGACCTTGAGCGCGCACGGTCCGATTCGGCTGATTAGCGCGGCAAAATCGCCGTCGGACGCGGCAATGTGCGCGGCCTCTGGGCTGAACTTCGGTAAAGGCGGTGACATCTGCACCATTCTGGATACCGCGTTGCAATATCAGGCTTGCGCCGGAGCCTCAGCGTCGCATTGTATGGGCAATCAGTCAGCCCCTGACAGCGAGACGGGCTGGGAGGAACGTGCAGATGCCGCAGCTTGATGTTTGGCGCCGCCCTGGTCGGGCGGAGAGCGACGAATCAATCGCCGATCGTCAGACCGGCGGGCTGGCGGCGATCGCGCTGCTGCTGGCGCTGGTGGTCGCGGGCCTTGCCCTGGTGCACCAGCTCGCGCGTACCCAGCATGTCGAGGATTGCTTCATGGCCGGCCGCACCAACTGCGACCAACTGGTCGCCAATCAGCATTAGCTCAACAGGCCGGCGGCCAGATTCACGGTGAGGGCGAGGATCACCGTGTTGAAGATGAATCCGATCAGCCCGTGCAGTGCGGCCAGGCGACGCAGCTTGCGGGAGATGATCTGCACGTCCGACACCTGGAAGGTCATGCCCAGCACCAGCGCGAAATAGAAGAAGTCGAAATAGTCCGGCTGTTCGGTGCCGGGGAACAGCAGCCCGCCATCGACGCCGGCCTGGGCCTCATCGGTGCGACTGTAATATTCGTGCGCGTAGCGAAAGGTGAAGGTCGCTTGTGTCATCAGCCATGACAGGATCAGCGTGCCGGCAACCAGCGCGACGTCGAGGCTCTGGTGTTCGGGGCTCGCGCCGTGCAGGGCGGCGAATTCGTGGATGATCGCGCCCAGCGAGGCGATGGTGCCGAGCAGGGTGAGGCCGAAGACGGTCCACTCGCCTTCTTCCTGGGCCTCGGCGTCGTCTTCCATGTGGTCGATGCCGTGGCGGATGAAGAGCTGCAGCGCGGCGATCAGAAACAGCAACACGCCGCAATCCCAGGCGATGATGGCTCGGGTGATCGCAGCGATGCCGTGGGGCAGAAGCAGTCCGACGCAAAGCCCGAACAGCGCCCCCGCCACCAACCGAGGTCGCCCTTTCAGGACCTTCAATAACAAGGCATCAAACTTTCAAAAGTTTTCTGGTTCTTTTTAAGAAAAGAACAGGATTTGCCTAAAGCTTCTCGCCCAGGAACCGCAGCAGATACGGCATGAACCGCCCCATCGGGCTGTCGGTCTCCTCAATTGGCCAGGCGCTCCAGAAATGGCCGGCCCCCTGGATCACCACCGGGCGAGCGTAGAATTTCGACTGTTTCAGGGCCAGCAGAAAGGCATCCGTCTGTGTTGCGCGGTCGACGATGTCGTCCTCCGTGCCCACGGCAAGAAGGAAGGCGATCTTGTTGTTGGCCAGTGTGGCGTAGGAGATCGGCGAGCTGTCGAAATAGGCGCGGCGGTTGGCCTGCGGCGTGGTGCCGAGGAATTTCTCCGTGATCTGGTCGGCCGGGCGGGACAGGGCGTCGTGGTTCCACTGTGCCACCATGTCATAGACGCCGTAGATGCCCACCACAGCCTTCACCGCGGCGGAGACAGTGGCGGTGGCGTCGGCGGGGTAGAGGTCGGCGAAAAGCGGGTCGGTCGCGGCCAGGGCCGAAAGGGCGGCAAGGTGGCCGCCGGCGGAGTCGCCCATCAACGCGATCCGGTCGGGGTTGATGCGGTGATTGGCAGCGGTGGCGCGGACGAAACGGACGGCCGCAAGCACGTCGCCGACCGCGCCAGGGTAGCTGGGGGCGCCGGGTTTGGCGAGGCGATATTCGATGGTGAAGGTGGCGATGCCGGCAGCCGCGAGGGCGGGCCCGACATGTTTGTAGTTCTGTCGATCGCCGCCCTGCCATCCGCCGCCATGCACGGCGACGACCACCGGGTGCGGGCCAGCGCCGTCGGGCAGATAAAGGTCGCCAATGAGTTCGACCCCGTCATGGGTGGCATAGGCAAGCGATGTGATCTTTTCCATAGCGCGAGTTTGCCGCAACAAACGCCGCCGTGAAACCCCCAGTGCTGAGATGGCGGCGCCGACGCCAAACTTTCAAAAATTTTGCGCTTCTTTTTTCAAAAAGGAAGCGCTCCATCCTAGGTTCTGAGCAGCCCGTTCTGCGGAGAAACGCTGTCCGCACCAGGAAAAATTCGCGCCAGTGCGGCCGGGGTGACGCCGAGATGTGAGACCAGAACTCCCTTGGCCAGCCCGCGGACGTCGGAGGTCGGTGCGAGGTCACGCCCGTCCCAAAGCTGGCCGTGGGCGAGGCCGGGCCAGGTGCCCATGACACGTCCGCCGGCGACCGCGCCGCCGGCGAGGAAGGCGACGCTGGCGGTGCCGTGGTCGGTGCCGCCGGTGCCGTTGGCTCGCGCCGTGCGGCCGAATTCGGTGACGACCAGCACCACCGTGCGCCGCCAGGCGTCGCCAAGCCCGTCGCGCAGGCCGATCAGCCCCTCATCGAGCTGGCGCAGGGCGCCGGGCAGGCGGTTCTTTTGCGCGGCATGTGTGTCCCAGCCGCCGACCTCGAGGGCGGCGACGCGTGGGCCGGTTGGCTGGGCCAGCATGCGGCCGGCCGCGTTGGCCATGGCGCCGAAGCCGTTGCGGGTGGCCGGGTCGTCGGCCATGCCGGCGAGCGCGGCTTGGGTGATGCCATGCTCGGTGAAGGCGGCGGCGATCGCGGGACCGGTGAGCGGGTCGGCGTGGTTCAGCTCGGCGACGCGGCTGTAGAAATCCGCCGGCGGCTTGCCCATCGCTCCGGGCGCCCAGCTGTTGGCCTCGCCGGGTCCGCGCAGCAGCAGCGGAGTGGACACGCCGATCGACAGAGCGAGGCCACCGGTCGGGCGGGGGCCGGGAATGGCGGACACCGCGCGGTTCAGCCAGCCGCTGTCCAACCGGCGATCGGCGCCACATTCCAGGCAATCCTGCGCGTCGAAATGGCTGCGGCTGTGGGTGGGGCCGATCACCGCATGCACCGGCAGGAGTTGGCCGGTTTTATAGAGGTCATGCATGCCGGTCAGCGTCGGGTGCAGGGCGTAGAAACCGCCGAGGTCGAGCATGCCGCCGGGCTCGGAGGGCATCTTCGGCAAAATCGCGCGGCGCAGTTCGAGCAGGTTGGCGTCGCCATACGGGATCACCGCGCCCATGCCATCGAGCGCGCCGCGCAGAAGGATCACCACGAAGCGCTGATCGGTGGGAGCGGCCGCGAGTGCCATGCCCATGCGGCCGAGCGGGCCGGTTGCGCTGAAGGCCGTGGTCAGGCCGAGCAGGGCGGAGCGTCGCGAAAGTTTCATCGCCGTTGGAACTCCGGTGAGGCGAACAGCAGGGCGGCGGCCTCCTGGCGGCTGCCGGCATGGGCGATCGCCTCGCGCGTGGCCGGTCGCATGAGCGGCCCCAGTGCGGCGTCGGCCAGCTGCAGCGGGTCGACCGATGCGGTGCGGCCGGCGAAGGAATAGGACCAGTCCACCCGGCGCAGCATGGCCTCCGGCCCGGTCCAGCCGGAGGCCTCATCGGCCCAGCCATTGGGCAGCGGCGCATTCCACAGTGGCTGGCCGAGGCCGGCCATGATGCCGGGCAGGAAGGGCGGACGCTTGTCCTCCGGCAGGTCGGCCGCACGCAGGGTGGCGATGACGAAATCCTGCGGGCAGCGCAGCTTGGTCAGTGGGCTCCAGGCGGCTTCGATGCCCACGATGGCACCCGCCGCGGCGCCGAGATTGCCATCCGTCTCACGCAGCACGGTTGCGATTCGGTGCACGGCATCGGCTGGCGGCTGGTCGGCGATGAAATGTCGCGCCAGCTTCACCGCCAGATGATGCAGCGTTGAGGGGTGACTGGCGAGGAAGCGCAGGGCCGCATCGCCCCCGCGCTCGCCCTCGGGGAAGGTTCGGCCGAGCAGCTGCTTCGGCCCGGGCTGGTGGGCGCGTTCGCGGAAGAAGTAGCCGGGCATCATGCCGTTCAGATCGACCGACCAGCCGGTGAGAATGGCGGCGAAGCTCGTCACGTCGTCCTGGTTGTAGTTGGGCTGTCCGGCCGGGCCGAGCGGGCTGAGCGTGTGCAGCTCCAGGCATTCGCGCGCCAGGTTCTCGTTCAGGCCACGACCGCCGCGTGCGCCGGCCTGGCTGGCGGGGCCGACCGACTGGGCGTTGTCGAGATACATCAGCATGCCCGGGTGGCGCATGACGGCCAGCAGCATGTCGGTGAAGCGGCCGGTGACATGCGGGCGAATCGCCTCGCGCACATAGGCACCGGCGAGCACGCCCACGCCGCCCTGGCGCAGGCTGATGGTGAAGTGGTTTGACCAGAACCAGACCAGGCGCTCGCGGAACGGGGTCGGCGTGGTGAGCGCCCAGGCGATTGCGGCCTGCTGCTCGGCGCGCGCGATGGGGCGCGCGAGACTGTCCTCCGGCTTGGGCTTTTCCCGCCGGTCATGCGCCAGCGCGCGCAGACAGTCGGTGCTGTCAGGCCCGGGCGGGCCGGGATCGGTGCCGGCCAGCTGGGCGAGCAGCCAGCGGTCGGGGTCGGCGGGCAGCGGTTCATCGCCGCGCCGGCCGAGGCCGAAGCGGATCTGGGCGACCATCGCGCGGGGGGCGGCGGACTGCGTCATGAGCCTCTTATGCCCTCCAGCTGTATCGGCAGTGTTGCGAAGCGGTTGAAAAATGTCGGGGCGGCGGGAATGTCACACGCGAATTGGTGCCGATGCAGGCCTCCCCACCTCGCTTGGCGCTTGCAAAACCGCGCGCGCTGTCGCACATCACCGCCGCTGTCCGCCATCCGGCGCGCGGCCGGGACTGGCCCGGCCCGACGGCACACATCGAACATGGCGCGGTGTGACGGGCAGCCTGCCCGCCGACGCCCGTTATGGCTTGGAGGTTTCCGTGACCAACGTGCTCGACAAGATCCGCAATATCGGCATCACCGCTCACATCGATGCGGGCAAGACCACCACGACCGAGCGGATCCTGTATTACACCGGTGTGTCGCATCGCATCGGCGAGGTGCATGACGGCAACACCACCACCGATTACATGGACCAGGAGCGTGAGCGCGGCATCACGATCACCTCCGCGGCGGTGACCTGCGAGTGGAAAGACCACCGCATCAACATCATCGACACCCCCGGCCATATCGACTTCAATATCGAAGTGAACCGCTCCTTGCGCGTGCTCGACGGCGCGGTGTTCATCATCGAGGGCGTGGCCGGCGTTCAGCCCCAGTCCGAGACCAACTGGCGTCTGGCGGATCGCTATAACGTTCCGCGCATCATCTTCATCAACAAGCTCGATCGCACCGGTGCCGATTTCTACCGCGCCTTCGACACGCTGAAGGAGAAGCTGGACATCATCGCGCTGCCCCTGCAGCTGCCGATCGGCATCGAGGACCAGTTCCTCGGCGTGGTGGATCTGGTCGAGATG
>CAIVDX010000601.1 GCA_903904805.1 uncultured Rhodospirillales bacterium | reverse complement strand
TCGCCGATGAATTCCAGCCGCTCGTTCGACCCTGCCCCACGCGGCCGGCCGGAGGCCCCCCGCGCCGACAGCGCCGAACGATGGGTCAGCGCCTAGGACAGCAGCTCCGGATTGGCGAAGCGGTAGCCCAGCCGATCGCTATGCTCCAGCGTGCTCACCGGATCGGCTTGAGCAGCCGGCTCCAGCGGATTTCCAACGGCCACATCCAGACCTGCCAGAGCGGGGCCGTGTCCTCGATGGAGAAGAAGATGAACTCCGCCCGGCCCACCAGATTCTCGATCGGCACGAAGCCCACCTGGTCCTGGAAGCGGCTGTCCAGACTGTCGTCGCGATTATCGCCCATCGCGAACAGATAGCCCTCGGGCACATGAAACTCGGGCGTGTTGTTCGCCCAGCTGCTGTCATCCGCCTTGGCGATCTCATGCTTGACGCCGTTCGGCAGCGTCTCGATGTAGCGCCGCAGCACCAGCGGCACATTGCCGATCTGCGTGCTGTAGGTTCCCGCCGGCGCGCGCGGCGCCTCGGTGCCGTTGATGAACAGCACCCCCGCCTTCATCTGGATGCGGTCGCCCGGCAGACCGATGATGCGCTTGATATAATCCGTGCTGCCGTCGCGCGGCAGCTTGAACACCGCCACATCGCCGCGCGCCGGGCCCCAGTTCGGAATGCGCCCGGAAAACAGCGGCGGGCCGAACGGGAAGGAATAGCGCGAATAGCCGTAGCTGTATTTCGACACGAACAGAAAGTCGCCGACCAGCAGCGTGGGTTCCATGCTGCCCGAGGGGATGTTGAACGGCTCAAGCGCGAAGGTGCGGATGCCGATGGCGATCAGACCGGCATAGATGATGGTCTTCGCGTTCTCGATCAGACCGCCGGTCTTGCGCTTGGCGATGGGCGTGGTGGACATAAGGATACCGTGTTGCGTGTTGCGCGTTCTTGCGCTCCACCCCAGTGAAGTCAAGGATAAGCCAGTCACAAGTAAGAAAGTTCTTTTTTGAAAAAAAGAACCCAAAAACCTCTGGAAGTCAGCGCAGCCGCGTGAGGATCGCGGGCTGTTCTATGAAGCCGGCCGGATGCGGCACGGTGAATTCCAGCATGTCCGGCCATTGCCATTCATGCCCGGCGAACAGATTGCGCATCCGATCGAGCGGGCAGTCATGCGGCGGGCCGCCCGGCAGACCGGTCTGCGCGAACAGCACGAACAGCCGCCCGCCCGGCACCAGCCAGCTGCGCAGGCGCGCGACATACTCGCCCAGCATCTCCGGCGGCAGCGCGCACAGCGCCGTCTGGTCATAGATCGCATCGAAGGGCTGCGCGGGCTCCCAGCTGAACAGATCCGCCAGCACCGTCCAGGCCCCCGGCGGCAGCATCGCCTGCTGTGCGGCGATCGCGCTGGGAGCCACATCCAGCGCCGTCACCTCAAAGCCGGCATTGGCCAGCAGGCTCGGCTCGACCGAACGGCCCGCGCACGGGATCAGGATGCGGCACGGCGTCATCGCCCCGCCGCCGCGCCATGACAGCAGCGCCGGATTTGGCTCACCACGTTCCCAGCGCGGACGCTCGCCGGCGGCCGTCTGTGACTGGTAGACGCCCTCCCAGTATTGCATCGTCATGGCTCTGGCACCGCCGAAATGATCACCTGGGCGAACGCGTAAGGGTATTCATCGGTCAGGGTCAATGAAATCCGCGCGCTCATCCCCGCCGGGGTGATGCGCGCCAGACGCTCAGCCGCCCCGCCGGTCAGCACCATGCTGGGCTGACCGCCCGGCAGATTGACCACGCCAAGATCGGAATGGAACACGCCCTGCGCGAAACCGGTGCCCAGCGCCTTCGCCATCGCCTCCTTGGCGGCGAAGCGTTTGGCATAGGTGCCCGGGCGCAACGACTCCGTCCGTCTGGCCGCCCGCGCCCGCTCGGTTGGGGTGAACACGCGCTCGACGAATTTGTCGCCGAAGCGGCCAAGCACCTTCTCCACCCGCCTGATATCGCACAGATCCGAGCCGATGCCGATGATGACGCCAGTGGGCGGCATCACGCGCGCACACGCGCCACTTCGGTGATGCCGCCGGCCGCGCGCAGCCCGGCGATCACGTGCGAGAGATGGCGGATGTCGCGCACATCCACATCCACCAGAATCTCACAAAAATCCTGCTGGCGATTGACAATCTTCAGATTCCGCACCGCCCCGTCCTGGCGCGCGATGGCATTCGTCAGCCCCGCCAGCGTGGTGGGATCATTCACCGCCACCACCGACACCCGCGCGGTGTGCAGCTGGCCCTTGCTGTCCGGACCGAGCGCGGAATAATCCCAGTCCACATCGATGAAGCGCTCCGGCGTGGCGGCGAAACTCTCCAGCGTCTGGCATTCGGTGGTGTGGATCGTCACGCCCTTGCCGGTGGCGACGATGCCCACGATCTTGTCGCCCGGCAGCGGATGGCAACAGCCGGCGAAATGCACATCCATGCCCGCCACCAGGCCCGTCACCGGCATGCCGCTGGAGGCCGGCGGACGCATCCCGCCGCCACCCGGCCCACCGCTCCTGGGCAGGAATTGCGGCATCATCCGCGGCCCGCGCGGCGTCGTGCGCAGCTCCGGATAGGCGGCGTGCACCACATCCTTCGGCCCGACATTGCCGTTGCCGACCGCGACATAAAGATCGTCGATGCTGGCAAGCTTCAGCGGCTTCAGCGCCGTCTCAAGGATCTTCTCGCTGCCATCGACACCTTCCTGCCGGAACGCCTTCGCCAGCGCGCTGCGGCCCTGATCGAGATGCCCCTCACGCTGCTGCAACGCCACATGCCGGCGGATGCGCGCGCGCGCCTTGCCGGTCACCACAAAGCGCTCCCATTGCGGCGAGGGCGTGCCGCCGCGCGCGGTGAGAATCTCCACCTGGTCGCCATTCTGCAGCACATGGCGCAGCGGCATCAGCCGGCCATTCACCTTCGCACCCACACAGGTGTCGCCGATCTGGCTGTGCACCGCGTAGGCGAAATCAACCGGCGTGGCCCCCTGCGGCAGCTGGATCAGCTGCCCCTTCGGGCTGAAGCAGAAGACCTGATCATTGTAGAGCTCAAGCTTGGTGTTCTCCAGGAACTCCTCGGGGGCGGACGAGTTCTCGAGAATTTCAAGCAGATCCTGAACCCAGCGGAATTGCTGCGCCTCCTTGGTGTCGGCATCGCTCTGCTTGTAGAGCCAGTGCGCCGCCACCCCCGCCTCGGCGACATAATGCATCTCGCGGGTGCGGATCTGCACCTCGATCTTCTGGTTCAGCGGATGGCGCAGCGTCACGCCGGTGTGCAGGCTCTGATAGCGATTGGTTTTCGGTGTGGAGATGTAATCCTTGAACCGTCCGGCAATCACCGGATAGGCCGCATGCAGCGCACCCAGCGCCACGTAGCAATCGCCGCGCTCGGGCACCACCACGCGAAACGCCATGATGTCCGACAGCTGCTCGAACGCCACATTGCGCCGCTGCATCTTCTCCCAGATGGAGAACGGCGATTTCTCCCGCCCGCTGACCTCGACATCCTCGATGCCTGCCTGCCGACACAGCTTGATCAGCTCGATGCGCACATCCTCGATCACATCCGCACCCTGCCCGCGCAGAAAATTCAGCCGCGCGGTGATGGTCTGATAGGCTTCGGGCTCCAGCTGCGCGAAGGCGAGCGTCTGCAGCTCGGTCTTGATCGCCTCCATGCCGATCCGCTCGGCAAGCGGCGCGTAGATCTCCATCGTTTCGCGCGCGATGCGCTTGCGCCGATCCTCGTTCGACACGAAATGCAGCGTGCGCATATTGTGCAGACGGTCCGCCAGCTTCACCAGCAGAACCCGGATGTCCTTCGAGATCGCCAGCACCAGCTTGCGGAAATTCTCCGCCTGCTTGGTGCGATCGGACTGCAGCTCCAGCCGCGTGAGCTTGGTCACGCCATCGACCAGGCCGGCAATGGTGGGGCCGAAGCGCTTGTCCACCTCGGCCAGCGTCAGCTGGGTGTCCTCCACCGTGTCATGCAGCAGGGCGGTGACGATGGATGCGACATCGAGCCGATAGCCGGCCAGAATATCGGCGACGGCCAGCGGATGGCTGATATAGGGGTCGCCATTGTCGCGCACCTGCTTGCCATGCGCCTGCATGGCCAGCACATAGGCCGCATCGATCAGCGCGGTGTCGGCGTTCGGATCGTAGGAGAGAACCTTCTCCGTCAGCTCGAACTGCCGCACCACCGGCGGGCGTGCCGAGGCGTGACGCTCAGACGATGGGCGCTCAGAAGATGGGCGGGGCCCACGCGCCGGCAGCTCGGCACCGCCACCGGCGGCCCCCTCCGGAGCGAATATCGGCTCAGACAGCCCGAACGAATGGGGGTGCAGCGTCACGCGCGCACCCCCGCGTCAGCTCGGCTCAGCGGCGACCGCGGCCGCCAAGCTCGGCCTCGATGGCCGCCTCGAGATCCTCGGGCGACAGCTCTTCCATCGGCAGGCCCTGGGTCTCCTCCTCGTTGGAGATATCCTGCAGGCCGAAGATGTTCTGATCGGTCGGGATGAGGTCGAGCACCTCCTCGTCCGCCGGCTCCGGCTCGGGCGCGCGGGAGAGCGACTTGATCAGCTCGGCCTCCAGCATCGGCAGCGCCACCGTCTCCTCGGCGATCTCGCGCAGGGCGACGACGGTGTTCTTGTCGTTCTCACGATCCACCGTCAGCTCCTCGCCGCGGCTGATCGAGCGGGCGCGCTGGGCCGCCAGCAAAACCAGGTCAAACCGGTTGGGGACTTTCTGGACGCAGTCTTCGACGGTCACGCGTGCCATATGCAGCACCTCCGGCTAAATCGATGGGTCGGAATTGAGTTGATCTATCCATATAGGGCAGCCACTCTGACGGGACAAGCCGCCGCTCATACCCCTGGCAGGAGGGTGATATCCTGTTTCGGCAGGGCGGCGATCAGCGCATCGATGCCCTCCCCCACCCCGGGCAGCACCCACTCCGGCGCCACATCGCGCAACGGCAGCAGCACAAAGGCGCGCAGATGCGCCCGCGGATGCGGCAGGATCGGGTCCGGCCCGGCGCGCACCAACCCGTTGAGATCAATGATGTCGAGATCCAGCGGCCGCGGCGCGTTGGCCACGCTGCGCACCCGCCCGGCCGCCACCTCGATCGCCTGCAGCGCCGCCAGCAACGCCTCCGGCGCGATCCGCCCCCGCAGCGCCGCCACACCATTCACATAGCGCGGCTGCGCGCCCGGCGGGATCGGTTCGGACTCATACCAGCGGCTGACCGCAACCGCCTCAAGCCCGGCAATCGCTGCCAAGGCGGCACAAGCATGGTTGCAGGTCTCTACGGCGCTGATACTCCAGGTAGACGGAAGGTTCGCGCCAATGGCAATGAAAATCATCCAGAATACTTATGCCGGCCTTATGACTCTGTCACGTTTCAAAAAACCCGTGACACAGACGCGCTTTTGTAGTTTTGTGGCCTCTCGTCGTTCATCATCATGAGTCGCCATTAGGCGTTCGTTCCGTCACAGGACTTTGAAAAGATGCAGTTTTCACCACAAGAGCGCACCGCGCTCTTTATCGACGGTGCCAATCTTTATTCGGCATCCCGCAATCTCGGCTTCGATGTCGACTACCGAAATCTGCTGACATTCTTCCGCTCGAAGACAAATGTCCTGCGCGCCTATTACTACTCCGCGGTGCTTGAAACCGAGGAATATTCCCCGCTGAAGCCGCTGACCGACTGGCTGGCCTATAACGGCTACACGCTCGTCACCAAGGCCGCCAAGGAATATACCGACGCCACCGGCCGCCGCCGCGTCAAAGGCAACATGGACATCGAGCTGGCCGTCGACATGATGGAACTCGCCGGCAAGATCGACCCTGCCGTGCTGTTCAGCGGCGATGCGGATTTCCGCCGCGTGGTCGAATCGGTGCAACGGATGGGCG
>CAIVDX010000600.1 GCA_903904805.1 uncultured Rhodospirillales bacterium | reverse complement strand
TGCATGCGCAGTTCCCAGCCCGACGGACGCAGCGCATCGTCAATATCAATCAACTTCGCGCCGCACTGCACACGCACGACTCCAGGCCGGTGCCAATCGATCGCGGTGAGCGCCGAAAGATCGAGCAGCACGCCACCTTCCAGCGGAACCGCCTGGCCATAATTGCCCGTGCCACCGCCGCGCGGGGTGAGTGGCACGCCACGACGCACGCATGCGGCAACAACACGCACCAACTCCACCTCATTCCGCGGGGTAACGACCAGATCAGCGCTTTTGCGGTTCAACTGCGCTTTCAGCACCGGGCTGTACCAGAAGAAGTCGCGCGACTTCTGCCGGACCAAAGCAGGGTCCGTCTCGATCGCCAGGCCGTCGAGATCGGCAAGCAGGGCTGATGTCACTGCATCACCGAGACATGGGCCGCGACGATGCGCCACCCCTCCGGCATGCGCGCCCAGGTCTGGCTTTGCCGCCCAATCTTGCCGTCACCGCCGCGCTGATATTCCAGGTTGGTGGTGGCGTAGTCGCGGCCATAGGTTGTCACCACCACGCGGGCAACGCTGCGTGGCCCCGGTGCCGAGCGGCCGGAGCGAAAGGCGGCGATCGCGTCATATCCGTACAGATTCTCGGTGGCGCCGTATCTCAGCGTATGCGCACTGTTCCAGAACAACTCATCAAGCACGGCGACGTCATTCGCACCGAGTGCCGCCTCGTAGCGAATATGCGCCGCGGTGACCTCTGCGACGATTTCGGGGATGTTGATGACCATTCGAGGGCTCCTGTGCGAATTGGATCACCAGTGTGGCGACACAGGCCGTCGATGTCAGCCCCGCTCAGTCGCGTGGATCATCGTGATGCCATGCGTCAGACATAGGTCCAGAAGACATAGGCCCAGAAGACATGGGCCCACAAAACATAGACCCAGACTGTTGCGCCTATCCAATCGCCATCAGGCTAAAACGTTCCGGCGCGGGGACTAGCTCGCGCCACTGTGTCCCTACGGCAACAGCCCATGTCTGACTGCAACATCACTGCAACAGATGGCATGCGGATTGCTGAAACAAATCTGCAACCGGGCGCCGCAGGGAGTTCGATGTTCGGTGCCATGTGGAGGGGCTTATCCGTCCATGTGCCCGTCACACGAGCCAGAAGGAATCACCAATGCTCGTAAAGCGCATCGCCATCGCGGCGGGTCTTGCACTGATCGCCAATGCGGCTGTCGCGCAGGGGTTCAGCGACAACTCGTTCAGCTATCGCTATCAGCCCTTCTCGCGGGAACCCGGCATCAACACGAACATTCCGAAGAACATTATCGCGCTGACGCACGTCGACGCCGGTCAGAACTTCATCGACAACTTCATGAACGTCGATCTGCTGCAGTCCAACGACGACGATCCCGCCAACAATGCCGGCAAGCCGAACTCCCGCGGCGCGACCGAGGTTTATGCCCTCTGGCGCGGCGATTTCAACAATCAGAAGCTGTTCGGCCAGGGCGTGAGCGTTCCGGGCTTCATCCGCGACGTCACCTTCCAGATTCGGTGCGGACGCGAACACCAAGAACACCGCCTTCGCGCCTGAGAAGAAGGACATCGTCTTCGGCCCGAACATCCATTTCGATATCCCAGGCTTCTTCAACGTTGCTGTCCATTACTACCAGGAATGGAACTATAACGGCATCGTCGGCAAGTCGGTCAATTTCAACCCGACCGCCGAGTTCGAGCTGGTGTATCTGTATCCGCTGTCCTTTACCGGCCTGCCGCTACGCTTCCAGGGCTTCACCAACTTTGTTCTGCCCAAGGGCTAGGACGGCTTCGGCGCCCAAACCGCGACGGAAATGCTGTTCCGCAGCGCCATCGTTCTCGATGTCGGCGCGCTGTTCGACAAGCCTGGCGTCTACGACGCGTTCGTCGGTTACCAGTGGTGGATCAACAAGTTTGGCAACAACCATAACAATGTTGTCGGCTCCTACGAGACCACCCCGTATTTCGGCGTGGGCGTCCACTTCTAACTCCAGATCAACACAAAGCCCCCGCGAACGATCGCGGGGGCTTTTTCATTCCTGGTGTTTCACGCCGCCAGCCAGATAGGGTGGCCCAAACTCTGACGATCAGGCCGGCGGAGTCGCCGCACACACGCCGGCGGACTCCAGCGCAGCGGCCAGGCGCAGCACCACATCCTCACGCCAAGGAGCGGCGGCGATCTGCACGCCGACCGGCAGCCTGCCAGGTGCGCAGACCGGCGCGAGTGCCACCGGCAACCCGACGAAGGAAAGCGGCTGGGTGTAGATGCCCAGATTGGCGCGCAGCGGCACCACGCGGCTGCCCAGGCTGATGGTCTTCTGCCCGATCAGCGGCGCCGGCACGGGCGTGGCCGGCAGCAGCACCGCGTCATAACGGGCGAAGATTTCAGCACACTCGGCGGCGAACCAGCGAAGGATCTGTTGCGCCTTCTGCACAAACACCGCCGGCACCATGGCGCCGGCCAGGAATCGATCGCGCGTATCTGGATCGAAACCCGCCGCATTGCTGCGCAATCTGCCCAGATGCAGCGCAGCACCCTCGGTTGCGGTGATCAGATACGCACTCGCCCGCGCCAACGCCGCCTGCGGAAACTCGACGATCTCGCTGGCCCCAAGCGCCGCCGCCACCGCATCGACACCGGCCAGGCATTCAGCAGAGGCCCCCTCGCGGAAATAGCCGCCGGCCACCGCGATGCGCAGGGCCCCGCGCCCTTGCCCGAGCAAACCACTCACAAATTCCACCGGACGCTGTGCCTGCGCTGGGTCGGCCCCGTCCGCGCCTTGCAATGCATCGTAGGCCAGCGCGAGATCGGCCACGCTGCGCGCCATCGGGCCAAGATGATCAAGGCTGCCCACGAATGGATAGCTGCCTGCCCGGCTCAACCGGCCATAGGTTGGCTTGATGCCCCAGATACCGCACAGCGCCGAGGGCACGCGGATCGAGCCGTTGGTGTCCGAGGACAACGCGATCGGCACCAAGCCGCCGGCCACCGCAGCTCCCGACCCGGAGGACGAGCCGCCCGTCATGCGGGTGAGGTCGTGCGGATTATGGCAGGCGCCGTCGTGGAAATTCTCGCCGGTGAAATCGTAGGCGAACTCGCCCATGTTGAGCGCACCGACCAGAATGGCGCCAGCGGCCTCCATCTGGCGCACCAGCGCAGCATCCGCCCCGGCCGGCGGGTCGCCCGCGGTCAGCGCAGCCCCCGCACGGGTCACCACGCCCTCGATGTCGAACAGATTCTTCACCGCGAAGGGCACGCCTGCCAGCGGTCCAATGGTCTTGCCCGCCGCGATCTCGCCGTCGAGCGCGGCAGCACGTGCAAGCGCGCGCGCGCTGGTGACCGTTGTGAACGCGTTCAGCGCAGGATTGTCGGCCGCAATGCGCGCCAACGCGGCGGTCACAACCTCGGTGGCGGTGAGCGTTTTGGCCCGCACCGCTGCGGCAATCTCGGCAGCTCCCTGCCATGGCCCGTTCATGGCTGGAACACCGCGGCGGCTTCGGCATGCTCTCCGAGCGGGAAGTTGCTCACCAGCGTGCCATTGGCGAACAGCACACGCAGATTGGCGATCACCTCGGCGCGCCAGGCGTCGTCGATGGTGAGGCCGAGCGCGGCGGCGGAGGCGGTGACATAGGCGTCAAATTCTTCATCGGTCATGAGGTCACGGATACATGCGGCGTGCCAAAGCTGCTGCGCCGGCCGCGCGCGGCACACTGCTTGCTGCACAAACACCGCCATCCGGCCTATCCCAGGAGCCGCACGTGAGCCGTATCGACGACGCCCAGCCCTTTGCCTACGAGTTCACCCCCAGCCGCACCGCCGTTGTGGTGATCGACATGCAGCGCGACTTCCTCGAACCCGGTGGTTTCGGCGAAACCCTGGGCAATGATGTCAGCCTGCTCGCCCCGGCGATCGAAGGCACCGCCCGGCTGCTGAATGCGGCACGGCATGCCGGCCTGCTGATCATCCATACAAGAGAGTGCCACAAGCCGGATCTGTCAGACTGCCCGCCGGCCAAGCGCACCCGCGGCGCGCCCACGCTGCGCATCGGCGATCCCGGGCCGATGGGGCGCATTCTCATTGCCGGCGAACCCGGCTCTGACATCATCCCCGCCCTCGCCGCCCATCCCGGCGAGATCGTGATCGACAAACCCGGCAAGGGCGCCTTCCACGCCACCGGGCTGGATGCGCTGCTGCGGTCCCGCCGCATCACCCATCTGCTGTTCGCTGGCGTCACCACCGAGGTCTGCGTGCAGACCACCATGCGCGAGGCCAATGATCGCGGCTATGAATGCCTGCTGGTGGAGGACGCCACCGACAGCTATTTTCCTGCGTTCAAGCAGGCGGTGCTGCAGATGGTGCGGGCGCAGAGCGCGATTGTCGGATGGACCGCCAGTTCGACACAGATCGCGGCGGCCCTGAGCGAATGAAAGATCCCGTTGCGGCGATCGAAGCCGCCATCGCGGCCGACCACGCGCATGCCGACCCTGCCATCTGGATCACGCGCGTGCCCGACGAAGCACTGCGCGCGCGGGCGCGGGAACTCGTCGCTGAAGGACCAGCCGGACGCCCGTTGTGGGGCATCCCGGTGGCGATCAAAGACAATATCGATGTCGCGGGGCTGCCGACCACGGCCGGCTGCCCGGATTTCGCCTATCTGCCGGAGGTGGATGCGGCCGCGGTGGCGCGGCTGCGGGCCGCCGGTGCGGTCATCATGGGCAAGACCAATCTCGACCAGTTCGCCACCGGCCTGGTCGGCGTGCGCAGCCCCTATGGCGTGCCGCGCAATGTGTTCGACCCGTCGCGTGTGCCCGGCGGCTCTTCTTCGGGCTCTGGTGCAGCGGTCGCAGCAGGCATCGTACCACTCGCGCTGGGAACCGACACCGCCGGCTCCGGCCGGGTGCCGGCGATGTTCGGCAATATCGTTGGGCTGAAGCCCACCGTCGGCGCTGTGCCCTCGCTCGGCCTGGTGCCGGCCTGCCGCTCGATCGACGCCATATCCATCTTCGCCAGCACGGTGGACCTCGCACTGGAAGCCGCACGTCTGATCAGCGGCCCAGAGCCAGGCGACCGATACAGCCGCCGCCCGCCATTTGCGCACCTGCGCAAACCCGCGCTGGCCACAATGCGCGTGGCCACCATCGACCCACGCCCCATCTGCTCGGAGCCGGTCGCCGAGGCCTACGATCGCGTCGTGGCCGGCCTGCCGAACAGCGAGCGGATCGACATCGCGCCATTTCTGGCCATTGCGCGTCTCTTATATGATGGCCCCTGGGTCGCTGAGCGCACCGCGGCGCTGCGCGGATTTCTCGCCGAGCGGCCGGAGTCGATCCTGCCGCCCACGCGGGCCATCATCGCCGGTGGCCTGACCCGCTCCGCTGTTGATACGTTCGACGCCTACCATGCGCTCGCCGAGGCACGCCGCCTGGCGGGGCAGATGTTCACCCGCTTCGACGCGCTCCTGTTGCCCACCGCACCCGGCACGCCGACGCTCGCGGAACTGCAGGCCGATCCGATCGGCCCGAACAGCTGGCTCGGCAGCTACACCAATTTCGTCAATCTCTGCGATCTCGCGGGCTGGGCAGTGCCGGCCGGCGTCGACACACACGGCCTGCCCGTCGGTGTCTGCCTGCTTGGCCCGGCCTGGAGCGAGGGGCGGCTGGCCGCGCTCGCCGACCAGATCCACCGCGCCCACACCGACCGAATCGGCGCGACGTCCGCCACGCTCCCCCCTGCCCAGCCCGCCGACGCGCTTGGCGCGGACGAGGTCGGGCTGTTCTGCATCGGCGCGCATATGGGCGGGCTGCCACTGAATGCGGCGATCGCCGGCCGTGGGGGTCGCTTTCTACGCAATGCCCGCACCTTGCCGGAGTATCGCTTCTACGATCTCGGCAACCGGCCAGGCCTGGTGCGGGCACCGGGCGAAGGTGGGGCCATCGAGGGCGAAGTCTGGGCGCTGCCGCTAACCGCGATCGGCACCGTGCTGGCAGAGGTGCCACCGCCGCTCGGCTTTGGCACCGTGCTGCTGACGGACGGCCCCTGCATGGGCTTCCTCGCCGAGCCCGCGGGCGTCGTCGGCGCCCCGGAGATCACCCATCTCGGCGGCTGGCGCGCCCTCCTCGCGCAGCGTGCGCGCGCCTAGGCTTGGCGTCATGGCATATTGGTTGCAAACTCATCCCACGACCAACCGTAGGCGAGCCCATGGCTGAAGACGCCCCCTCCGACACCGCCCAAGGGCAGCTGTTCGCCAAATATGACCATGGCACCTTCTTCTGCGAGCTGCTCAGCCGGGTCGGCAGCGATCCCGCGGCATCGCTGATCTATGAGCGCCTGGCCGCGATGGACCCGGCCGACCTCAAGCGCCGCGCCGCTGTCGCCGAAGCCGAACTTTACGCGCTGGGCATTACCTTCACAGTCTATTCCGACAAGGACGCGATCGACCGCATCCTGCCCTTCGACCTGATCCCCCGGGTGATCAACGCGCCGGAATGGGACGTGATTGAGCGCGGCGTGAAGCAGCGTGTCACCGCGCTCAACAAGTTCCTCTGGGACATCTACCACGACCAGAAGATCATCAAGGACGGCATCGTGCCGGCCGAACTGGTGATGGGCAATTCCAACTACCGCCCGGAGATGGTCGGGCTGAATGTGCCCCATGGTACTTATGTACATGTATGCGGCACCGACCTGGTGCGCGACGACCTCGGCAACTTCCTGGTGCTGGAAGACAATGCCCGCACCCCCTCGGGCGTGTCCTATGTCATCGAGAACCGCCACATGATGCAGCGGGTGTTCTCCGATCTGATGGAAGGCCTCGATATCGCCCCGGTGGGCAATTACGGCATGAAACTGCAACAGGCGCTGGCCGAGATCGCGCCCTCGCGCAGCTCCGAGCCGCAGGTGGTGCTGCTCTCGCCAGGCATCTACAACTCCGCCTATTTCGAGCATATCTTCCTCGCCCGCGAGATGGGCGTGCCCCTGGTCGAAGGCCGCGACCTGGTGGTTGAGGACGGCCGCGTGTGGATGCGCACCACCGCAGGCCTCGCCCCGGTCGATGCGATCTATCGGCGGCTGAACGATGACTTCCTTGATCCGGACGTATTCCGGCCGGACAGCCAGCTGGGCGTGCGCGGGCTGATCGATGTCTGGCGCCGCGGCCGCGTGGCCATCGCCAACGCCGTGGGCACCGGGGTGGCCGACGACAAGGCGATCTACGCCTACATGCCGCGCATCATTAAATATTATCTGTCCGAAGAGCCGATCCTGTCGAACGTGCAGACCAACATCTGCGGCGAGCCGGAGGGGCTGGCCTACACGCTGGATCATCTCGACAAGCTGGTCACCAAGCCGGTCGGCGAATCGGGCGGCTACGGGCTGATCGTCGGCCCGCACGCCTCCCAGGCAGAGCTGCAGGAATTCCGCGCCCGGCTGAAGGCGGATCCCGCGAACTATATCAGCCAGCCAATGATCCGCCTGTCCGTGGCGCCCACCCTATGTGAGGGCGTGATCGGCCCGCGCCACATCGATCTGCGCCCCTTCGCCATCACCGGCCGCGACACCTGGGTGCTGCCTGGCGGTCTGACCCGAGTCGCCCTGCGCGAGGGCTCGCTGGTGGTGAACAGCTCCCAGGGCGGCGGCTCCAAGGATACGTGGGTGCTTCGATGAACGGTTCCACGATGCCTCAGGTTGAGATGAGCACCCGACTTTGCTTGGCGCGCCCCGGCGCGACGGTGCTTCGATGATCCGTTTCACGATGCCTCAGGTCGAGATCAGCACCCGACTTTGCCTGGCGCGCCCCGGCGCGACGGTGGTGCGATGAGCGAGCCCATGCAATCCCGCTCCAGCACCTATCTCCTGTCGCGCTATGCCGAGGCGCTGTTCTGGCTCGCCCGCTACATGGAGCGAATCGAGAACCTCGCGCGCCTGCTCGATGTCACCGAGACCTTCGTGCGCACCGGTGGCGGACGCTCCGGCTGGCTGTCGATCGTGCAGATCAATGCTGACGAGACCCGCTTCTTCGAGCGCTACAGCGTCGCCAATCACGACAATGTCGTGCAATTCTATGTGCTTGACCGCGACAATCCGACCTCCATCGTCGGCTCCATCGCGGCCGCGCATGAGAACGCCCGCACGTTGCGCCCGCTGATCTCCACCGAGATGTGGACGCAGCTGAACGTGTTCTACAAGGAAGTCCGCGCGCTCACGCCCGCCGACACCACCCCGGCCCGCCTGTCCCGCCTGTGCGACCTGCTGAAGCAGCGTTGCCAGACGCACGCCGGCATCACCAGCGGCACGCTGTTCCGCGACCAGGGCTGGAGCTTCTACACGCTCGGCAAATATCTCGAACGCGGCGACCAGACCACCCGCCTGGTCGATATCAAGTACCACACGTTGTTGCCCAGCTCGCAGGATGTCGGCACCGCGCTCGACATCAGCCAGTGGCACGCCCTGCTGCGCTCAGCCGCCGGCTATCACGCCTTCCGCAGGGTCTATCCCTCGGGCATGACCCCCTCCTCTGTCGCCGGCTTCATGCTGATGAACCACTCCTTTCCCCGCTCACTGGTCACCGGGGTGGAGCAGGTGCGCACCCAGTTGGCGCAATTGCGCCAGGGGCACGGATTGCGTGCCACAGAGGCTGCTGAAATCATTGACGATCTGCGCGCCGCCCTGCTGGCGCAATCGATCGACGAGGTGATCGGCCACGGCCTGCACGAATTCCTTGACTGGGTGCAGCGGCGGCTGAGCAGCACCCATGCCGCGATCGCGGACGCCTTCTGGCGGGCGCCCGCGGAGTCGGAGGGGCAAAGCCAGTCGCAATCCTGAGCGGGCGCCTGATGGCCGCCCAAATTCCGTGTCGCGAATGAACTTAACGTGACCGTCATGTCCCGTCGCGTCGCCGGTCATACAACCGTAAGGATTATACCCGTTTTTGAGCAGCCGAAACTCGGCTTACCGCTCCTTGGCTGACCTGAACCCCACGTGGGCCCGCCATCCGCGCCTCATTTCTGATCCGAGTCCCTCAAAAAAAAATCTTTCAGGCTTCAAATCAGTGCTTGCATGCCCCCATCCGATAGGTTAAACATCCATTCATCTTGAAGCTCCGTAGTCGCCCTCGGGTGATATCGATCTTCAAACCGTATCTCTCGTTGGGTAGGAGGTGTTGTGAGGCACTCTGTCAAGGCTACCAATCTCGTGAATGTTTCCAAGCGCTTGGCGCTCGGCGCGTTTCTCATGGCCAGTGTCTCTGCAGTTCCTTTGAGCAGCGCGATGGCTCAGGCGGCAATCACTTGGGGCGGTATTAGCGTCGAGACTGGTAACGCCAGCGATGTCGTTACGACCGGCACGATCGTTGAGGCAGCCACCACTGGAAGCACCTCAACACTTAATGGTGTGACGTTCGGTGTCCCAACTGGGACTACCGGTACAATTGGCTTCTCCGGGTCGAGTGTGACGCTCAGCAACGTTGCAGGGATAGGATATTATACCAACGGCACGTCCGGATGGGATCCAAACTACATTAGCCTGGTTAATGCTGGCGCATTTGGTTTCGGGAACTCTGGCGTCCTTGAACTTGGTGGGTTGTCGGCCGGCCATAATTATCTGATCCAGATTTTTGAAGTTCCCTGGGACATTAACTGGTCAACTGCGTTTACCGACGGGACCAACTCATCTGGATATCTTAACCTCTATGGTGATGCGGTTGGCATCTCCCCGGCGTCGACTGTGAATGACTATGTAACCGGCACGTTCACTGCGTCTGGGTCTGGCCAGTCAATTGATCTTCTTGCCGCCAATGGTATCACTATTTTTGGCGCCGTGCAGGTTCGTGATGTCACGCAAACGACTAGCCCGACAATTCCTGAACCTGGATCGTTGCCACTTATGGCCATTGGTCTGATGGGTCTCGTAGGTCTTGCACGTCGCAACCTCGTCCGGAAGTAGTCTGGCTCCTGTCTGCCGTTAAAAAGCCCCGGCATGTTGCCGGGGCGTTTTTTATTGGCCAGTACTCCCGCTGATCATTTAACGAGACATCAACAGGGATTATTTATAGACTTTGATCTCCCATGATTTCTCGCGTCGTGGACGCTTTTGGGTAGCGCTCTTGCTGCTGAACTACTGCAACCTGTAGAACATCCGTTCGACGATGTAGCGATCAGTGAGCCAAGTAAATGTACTTAAATTTCCTAGCTTGGTTCGGCAACGGCATTTTGTTTGCCCCTCACTGCTCAAGACTATGGGCTTAGCCTTGGGCAAGGCTCAGGTGTACCACGTAGCCTCAAAATCCATAAGTGGCTGGCCACAGGATGTGCAGAAAGCGTTGTGCCAACTCCGCCAGCCGTTGAACTCGGCGGATTATGTTAGCGTTAGCGCCTTCAAGTCGACTTCAAGGCTTTCGTCCACACCGTAGGGACAAGCTACTGCTTGAAGTCAATGACCCTACAGGGGACTGCCAGGTTTTAGGTGCGCTATGGTTCTTTAAAAATCGAATGCTCAACGCCACAATGCGATTATGCACTGGGATCCTCAAGTGTGATCTACGGGCCTCAACTCGCAGATCACACTACAGTTAGGAAACTCTACAGTGAGGAAATGCTGAAGCTTACTCAGCCCTCCACGACGTAGCTCCGCCAGTCGGCTCTCAATCGAGGATTTCGCCATCCCTGCACACCATCCGTATAAGTCATCGATTCCAGTGTCGGGGCATCTTCGCGAAAGCGAAACGCGGTAGGCTTTTCGTTCTCCAAAACCCAACCATTTCGAATGAACAATTGCATAAGGTCGCTATCAATCGCCCTCGAATGCGTACCTATAACCACCCACCCAACACGAGCATTCAATTCGTCCATCGTAGCGGCACAGACCTGATATTCCCATCCTTGAATGTCGATGTGGATCAAATCCCATACCTTCTCCTGGGCGAGGACGTCTGAAAATGCAACGACTTCAATATCAAGCCACTCATTTGCCTCACCCATGTAATTGATGTCGGCGACCGTGTTCACCCCGTCATCTCTGACCGGCCTTGCTCCCCCGCTATTAGGCGCATCTTGGATCTTTGGCCACCTAGCTCGTCCGCGTTCTGGCCCAACCGCCTGCATAAACAATTTGTACTGGCTCCGCTGAAACCGGTTATCGGTAAAGTGACGTTCCATGAGATTAAATCTTCCCGGATCGGCCTCATACCCATACACACGTATGTCGTCGATACCGAGTTTTCGAGCAATCTGAGCGCATGACACTACCCAAGGGCCCCAACCAGCGCCAATCTCTGCAACTCTGCAAGAGTCTTGCATCGAAATCATGCTCTTCATAACGGCGACCCATTCGGCCCCTTCGAAGAACTCGTTAGGGATAGGTGGGGGGGTGACACGACCGTCGAATTCTCGTGCACTGTTCCAGAGATCAGAGGTGCGCGTTTGGACCCCAACAAAGTTAGTGACAAACCCCGGCCGGGCCTGGGCGTCGAAAATAGGAAAGCAAGAAAAGACCTCTAGATCTTCGGCCGAATAACCCGGGTACCATGACGACCAGTGCGGCTCAAAGGGCAAAGAATAAGTGGAGGCTTTCTTTCGAGGAACAAACTTCATGCGCCACCTGTCAGCGTTAGAACCCAGCCAAACTCATAGACCCGCAAAAGTTTAACGCTATTTCCCATTGGTGCCCAGAGGCAGGCTCTGCATCTCGTCACCAATTTTGACCATTATGAACGCGCCAAAGGCAGGCAAATAACAAACATTTCCGATAGTTTTTCAACAAGATTTACTTGAATTTTGATTTATCATAATTCTATTAATATAAAACTTGTTTCGTTAAAATATTTAAAAATTCAAAATCAATGTAATCACTTGCGCATGAGCATATTTCTTATTTTGGTGAGCAACCTCCCGAAGTCTGGGCAGATCGAGGCAGACTAGGCGTCCGCCTCCTCCCGCCGGAACGGCGACAGCGTCGCCAACTCAGCCATCTCGGCCTCCACCGCCGGGCGCTCGCGCTGCAAAAACTCCCCGATCGCCTCGCGCAGGCCGCGATGGGCGATCCAGTGGGCGGAGTAGGTGGTCTGCGGCAGATAGCCGCGCTGGATTTTATGCTCGCCCTGCGCGCCCGCCTCGACTCGGGTCAGGCCGTGTGCGAGGGCGAAGTCGATCGCCTGGTAATAGCAAAGTTCGAAGTGCAGGAAGGGAAACTCGCCCACCGCGCCCCAGTTGCGGCCGTATAGCGTGTCGCTTCCCATCAGGTTCAGCGCGCCGGCCACCGGCACCCCCTCCTGCTCGGCCACCATCAGCACCACCCGGTTGCCCAGTCGCTCCGACAGCAGCGGGAAAAACGACCGGGTGAGATAGGCGCTGCCCCATTTGCGGTCGACCGTGTTGGTGTAGAACCGATAGAACGCATCCCAATGACGCCTGGTGATCTCATCGCCCCGCAGCGCGCGGAAGACCAGGCCGCAATTCTGCGCATCGCGCCGCTCACGTCGGATCGATTTGCGCTTGCGGCTGCTCAGCGCCGCGAGAAACCCATCAAAATCGCCATAACCCTCATCCTGCCAGTGAAACTGCTTGCCGATGCGCGGCAGAAAGCCAGCCTCAGTCAGGCCGACCTGCTCCGCCTGCGTGCAGAAGGTCACGTGCACCGATGAGAGCTTCAGCTGTGAGCAGGCCTGGATCAGCGCCGCGCCGATCTGCGGCACGATCACGTCGGCACCCGGACGGATCAGGATCCGCGGTCCCGGCACCGGGCTGAACGGCACCGCTACCTGGAGCTTGGGATAGTACTCGCCCCCTGCCCGCTCGAAGGCGTGCGCCCAGGCATGGTCGAACACATATTCGCCGTAGCTGTGCGACTTCGCATACATCGGCACCACGGCCACCAGCCTGCCGGTGGCGTCGCGCAGGGCGGCATGCTGCGGCAGCCAGCCGGTGCGCGAGCCAGCCGATCCGCTGTCCTCGCAGGCCGACAGGAAGGCATGGGAGACGAACGGGTTGTCAGCCACGGCGCAGGCGTCCCACTCGGCGGCCGGGATCTCGGCGATCGCGGGGTGCAGGCTCAGCGTCAGCGCGTGTGCGTCATCGTCCATACCAACAGCATATTGTGCGCCGCGAGATCCGCGAAAGGCTAGATCGCGACCTCGAACATCGCATCCACCTCAACCGCGGCATCACCCGGCAGCACCGGCACCGCGATGGTGGTGCGCGCGTGCCGGCCGGCGGCGCCGAACACCTCCACCGCCAGGTCCGATGCCCCGTTCATCACCAGCGCCTGCTGCGTGAAGTCCGGGGTGCTGGCGATGTAGCCGCCCAGGCGCAGGACCCGGCGCACCCGGTCGAGATCGCCATCCAGCGCGGCCGAGACCTGTGCCAGCACGTTCAGAAAGCATTGCCGCACCGCCAGCGTGGCTGCCTCGATCGACACGCCCGCGCCGAGCTTGCCGGTCCAGCCGATGCGGCCATCGACCATCGGCAGCTGGCCGGAGACGATCAGCAAATTGCCGCACAGCGTGGTCGGCACATAGGTGGCCAGGGGCACCGGTGCCGGCGGCAGCACGATCCCGAGCTCGGCGAGCCGATCAGCGACGGCCATCGGCCTAGGCCCCGCCATCGGTGTCGGCCTGCTTGTGCAGGGCGGCGAGCAGGGCGCTGACGTCGTTGGAGTTGCGGTTCAGATAGCTCTCGTAATCCTTGCGCGTGGTCAGGCGCAGGCTGGTGCCGGCGGCAATCATGTCCGCCAGACGCGGCTGACCGGCCTGGGTGACGACCAGCCAATCGACCTGCGCCGGCGCATTGTTCGGCCGGGTGATGGTGGTGGTCACGATCACCCCCTCATCGCGCATCTGCGCTTTGCCGACATCGATGGTCACGCCATTGTAATCGCCGATCTTGCCGGACACCGACTTCACCAGCACGGCGTGGAACAGTTTCAGGAAATCGCCCTGCTGATCCGGCGACGCGGTTCGCCAGAAGCGGCCCAGACAGAAGCGGGCGATGCCGTCCACATCCACCCGCGCATCGATCATTGGGCGGATCAACTTCTGTTTCTCCGGCAGGGAGCTGTTGGTGTTGATCACGCTCAGCAACTGCCGTGCGGTCTCCTGCACGAAGGCCCGCGCTGTTACCTCGGGGCCCTGTTGCGCCAATGCTGGCTGGCAGAACACGCCGAGGGAGAGCAGCGCCGCGGCGAAGAACAGGGGGCGTCGTGTCAACATGGGCGTGATCCGCGAAAGTGAGTGGGGGAAATGGCCGGCCATCACTGGTCGTCCTTGGCGCCGGAGGCCGCTTCACGGGCCTGACGCGCCTGTTCGATCTGCTGCGCACGATTCTGGTTATACAGGCTGCGCAACGTGGCATAGGGGTCGAGCGCGTTCTTCTTGATCTCCTCGAGATCGTCCAGATGGCGCTCGCGGGCATCGATCGCCTTGGCGCCGAATCGGCTGTAGCTGAACAGGCGCCAGTTCGGCCCGGTCATGTAGGTGACCGGATCGAAGGCGATATCGCCGACATAGCCGCCGAGATCGCGCGGATTGGAGGGCCCGAGCAGCGGCAGGAACAGGAACGGGCCTGGATCCACGCCCCACAGCGCCATCGTCATACCAAAATCGGCGTCGTGCTGGCGGATGCCCCAGTCATTCGCCACATCGATGATGCCACCCAGGCCGATGGTGGTGTTGATCGCCAGACGGGCAAAGGTGTCACCCGCGCCATCCAGATTGCCCTGCAGCAGGTCATTGGCGAGCACCGGGACCGAACTGATATTGGTCAATAGATTATGAACGCCATGACGCACCGGTTCGGGTACCGCGAACCGATAGCCCTTGGCGATCGGCACGAAAACGGCGCTGTCGATGCTGTCATTGATATCGTAGATGACCCGGTTGGTGGGCTCCAGCGGATCGTTATTTTCCTTGTATTCGGCGACCGCGTCGGGATCGTCGGCGGGCGGCGCGGTGGCACACCCGGCCAGCAATGAAGCGAGGCAAACGGCGGTCGTGACTGCCGAGACGAAGTTGCGCGCGAAACCCATATGCCCCCACGTGACCAGACAGACGCCGGCCGCATCCCCTTACCGATAGACAACGCCGCCCGCGCCCTGTCCAGAGGCGCAAGTTTGCGAACTGTGACTAGCCGTGCCCGCCGGCCTGGTGAAATCCCGCCGCCTCGGCCGCCGCCCTGCACATATAGGTGCCTTTCTTTGTGGCCCCATAGTAGCGCGAGCCGGGCAGATGAAAGGCGTGCGAGGAGGACAAGCTGGCCCACACCACGATTTCGCTGCCGCATGCGCGCTGCGCCGCGGCCTCGTCAGCGAAATGCGCCTTGGAGGCCGGACGTGCGGCTGGGGCGGCGGGAGCAGGCGCGGTCGGCACCGGCGTCGTGGGCACGTGCGCGGCGGGGATCTGGTGCGCGGGCGTGAGCACGGGCAGCTGCGTGCGGTCCTGGGCGTGCGCCGGGATCAGCGTGAACAAAAGATAAACGAGGGGGAGACGAATCTTCATCGGGTGATAGTGTCAGAGGTAGAGATTGGATGGTAGGCCAGGGCGCTGCCCTTAGCGGGGTCCAAGGGCAGAGCCCCTGGCCTTGCCTTAACCTGGGATCCTAAGTGACCGACTACCTCGACCGTCTCAACCAAGCCCAACGCACCGCCGTCGAAACCATCGACGGCCCGCTGCTCGTGCTCGCCGGTGCCGGCACCGGCAAGACCCGTGTGCTGACCACCCGCTTCGCCCATATCCTGCTCAGCCAGCGCGCCTTCCCCAATCAGGTGCTCGCCGTCACCTTCACCAACAAGGCTGCGCGCGAGATGCGCGAGCGAGTCTCCGCCATTCTCGGCCAGCCCGCCGAGGGGCTTTGGCTCGGCACCTTCCACGCGTTGGGCGCGCGCATGCTGCGCCGGCATGCCGATCTTGTCGGCCTCACCTCGAATTTTTCCATTCTGGATTCGGACGACCAGCAGCGCCTGCTGAAGCAGGTGATGGAGCCAATGAAAATCGACGCCAAGCGCTGGGCGCCGCAACTGCTGATGTCGGCGATCCAGCGTTGGAAGGACCGCGGCCAGGCCCCGGATCAGGTGCCAGCGTTGGAGGCGGAGGATTTGGCGAATGGTCGGATCGTGGAGCTTTATCGCGCCTATCAGGCCCGGCTGGTCCAGCTGAATGCCTGCGATTTCGGCGATCTTCTCTTGTACATCACCAATATCCTGCGTGGGCACCCACAGGTATTGGCCCAATACCATCGCATGTTCCGCTATATTTTGGTGGACGAATATCAGGACACCAACGTGGTGCAGTATCTCTGGCTGCGCCTGCTCGCCCAGGGCCACCGCAACATCTGCTGCGTCGGCGACGATGACCAGTCGATCTATTCCTGGCGCGGCGCGGAGGTGGAAAACATCCTCCGCTTCGAACATGATTTTCCCGGCGCCAACATCGTCCGGCTGGAAGCGAACTACCGCTCCACCGCCCCCATCCTCGCCGCCGCCTCCGCGCTGATCGCGCACAATGAAGGCCGGATGGGCAAAACCCTTTATCCCGGCGGCAACAACACCGAGGGCGAGAAGGTCAGCATCCTCTCGCTGTGGGATTCCGACGAAGAGGCCCGCGCGATCGGCCAGCGAATCGAACAGCTGCGGCAGCAGGGCGAGAGCATGGCGGAGGTGGCGATCCTGGTGCGCATCGGCGCGCAGACACGCGCGTTCGAGGAACGCATGATCGTGCTGGGCATTCCCTATCGCGTGGTCGGCGGCCTGCGCTTCTATGAGCGCGCGGAAATCCGTGATGCCATCGCCTATCTTCGCGTGCTGAACCAGCCGGCCGACGATCTTGCGTTCGAGCGCATCGTCAATGTGCCGCGCCGCGGGGTGGGCGACGTGGCACTGCGCGCGATGCATGAAGCCGCGCGCGCGCAAAACATTCCGCTCGCCGCCGCGGTCGCCGGCCTGCTGCAGGCAGGTGCGATCAAAGGCAAGGCGCGTGAGGCGCTGCATGAGTTGATCGCCTCCATCGCGCGCTGGCGCGAACAGCTCACGCGCGACGGACATGTCACCACGCTGGCCACGATGCTCGATGAAAGCGGTTACACGGCGATGTGGCAGAACGACAAATCGCCGGAAGCGCCCGGCAGATTGGAAAATCTGAAGGAGCTGGTGCGCGCCGTGGCGGAGTTCGAGTCGCTCCCTGGCTTCCTCGATCATGTCTCGCTAGTGATGGAGAACGACGAGGCGCCGGACGCCGCGCGGGTGTCGCTGATGACCTTGCACGCCGCAAAGGGCCTGGAGTTCGACAATGTGTTTCTGCCGGGTTGGGAGGAGGGCCTGTTCCCCAGCCAGCGCGCGCTCGACGAATCCGGCGCGAAGGGGCTCGAGGAGGAACGGCGCCTGGCCTATGTCGGCCTCACCCGCGCCCGCCGGCGCGCCATCGTCAGCCATGCCGCCAACCGGCGTATCTACGCCAACTGGCAAAGCTCGATCCCGAGCCGCTTCATCGAAGAACTGCCGGAAGACCACATCACCCATGACGGCGCCGCCCAGCGCGAGCGTGAGGCACGGCTGTTCGCCCAGCCTTCATTCAGCGGATCGTCGTTCCGGGGCGCGGGCTTCGCCGATGCGCAATTCCCGCTGTTCGCCCGACGCCCCAAGGTGATCGATGCCTGGGAACAGCCCGCCCGCCCGGCGCGCGCGGATGCCATCGCCGTGGGCACCCGTGTGTTCCACCAGAAATTCGGCTACGGCATCGTCACCGCGGTCGAGGACGACCGCCTGGACATCTCATTCGACAAAGCCGGAGACAAGCGCGTGTTGGATCGCTTCGTGGAACGCGCATGACCCTGCGCCCCGCCACTGCCCTTGAGACCGTGTTCGTCGACGCGCTGCCGCTCGACGCCACCGACGCCTTCGAGGCCGCCTTTTCCGAGGTCTGCGGCACCGTTGGGATTTTTCTCGACGAGGCCACCGAGACGTGGCGCGTTGAGGGGGTGAAGGACCAGGGCTCGGGTGAGGCGGAGTTGGCCTCAGGGCTTGCGCTGGCACGGCTGGTCACCGGCATTGATGCGCCGTTGCAGCGCCACGGCACGGAGTCCGAGGGCTGGCTGGCGCGCACGCGATCGGCCTTCCCTGAACAGTTTGTGGGCCGCCGCTTCGCCATCCGCGGCACCCATCTGCCGCCGCATCGCGCGCCGGGGCGGCATTTGATCTGGCTGGATGCCGGTGTCGCGTTCGGCTCGGGCGAGCATGGCTCGACACGGGGCTGCCTGCGGGCGCTGGAGAAGATCGCCTATCGACGGCCAAAACGGATCATCGATGTCGGCACTGGCTCAGGCATTCTGGCGCTGGCGGCCGCGAGCCTGCTGCACGCCAACGTGCTGGCGACGGATTTCGACCCCTGGTCGGTGCGGGTGCTCGGTGAGAATGCGCGGCTCAACCATCTGCATCGGCAGGTCAGCGGCGCGCTCGCCGATGGATGGAATGGCAACGCAATCCGTGCGACGGCACCCTATGATCTGGTGTTCGCCAATATCCTGGCACGACCGCTCTGCCGGATGGCGCGCGACCTTGCCGCGAATCTGGCACCGGGCGGTACCGCCATTCTGGCTGGTTTACTGACAACCCAGGCGGCGATGGTGCTATCTGCCCATCGCCGGCAAGGGCTGGTCCTTGAGTCACGTCTGATTGAGGGCGCCTGGACGACCCTGATCCTGCGGCGCCGCCGTTGATCCGGGCAGGGGAAGCCGGACCGGTCAGCCTATTTCCGCCAGAGTTGGGGGATCATGCAGCGCGCCAGACCGATATCGGCGAGTTCGGAGTCGCTGAGATTGGCCAACTCTTCCATCGCGGAAGCGCGGGCGCGCACCTCGTGCCAAGCGGTCATCAAGCTGGCGAAGCGATGGCCGATGCCCCGCAGGCTCTGCGCGATCGAGGATGCCAGGGCGGCATCGGCGTTGAGCTCGGGGTAGAAGCGGTCGTGCGTGGTGGCCATGAGGGGTCTCCCTTCCAGAGCGAACAGTGGACCGGCGCCGGATTGGGTCGGCAGCGCACTGTTGCTTTGGAGACTTATATTCAGTGAACGGTCATTCTACACGCGCAAATCCCGCATATCGGGATTACAGATCAAGCCACTCCGGGTTGATCGAGATCAATGCGCGCAGGCAATCTGCTCAGACTGCCCGCTTGCGGTCGAAAATACGCGGCAGATCGGAGCGGGTGATGCCGATATCAGCGAGTTCAGCGTCGCTCATCCGGCTCAGTTCAGTCATGGCGCGCGCGCGCTCGCGAATTGTGTGCACGAAGCCAACCAGTCGGTTGATCGGGTTGACGAGGCCGGCGCGACCAGAGAAGGCGCTCTCGGCGGTATGGGTCAGAATGCTCATCAAAGCCTCCAGAACTTCCAGCGCGGCACCGTTGTCCCTCTTGGGCCGGCTCCGTCGCGCTGCACTGCAACATATGGCAGGGATGCTAACGTTTTCCACCCAAAAAATGCTCCGGCAGCCATGCAATTTTCGCGCGACTTGAGGAAGCAACATGCGTAATGGGAATAACGATACCGAACTCGGTGCCCGACTGAGAACGTTGCGCGCTGAAATCGCCCGCGAAAATCTCGCCGGCTTCGTGGTGCCGCGCGCCGATGAGCATCTCGGCGAGTATGTGCCAGCCGCCGCCGAGCGCCTCGCCTGGATCAGCGGCTTCACCGGAAGCGCGGGTCTTGCGGTGGTGCTGGCTGATCGCGCCGCCCTGTTCACTGATGGCCGCTACCAACTGCAGGCAGCCGCCGAACTGGATCCCATGCACTGGACGTTGCTGCACTCGATCGAGCAGCCCGCCTTCGCCTGGCTCGCCGCCATCGCCGGGGCGGGCCCGCGTATCGGCTACGACCCGTGGCTGATCAGCGAGGACCAACTCGCCCGCGCCCGCATCGCGGGGCTGGACATGGTGCCGCTGGCCGCCAACCCGATCGATCGGCTCTGGGCCGACCGACCGGCCGCCCCGGCCAGCCATATTGTGGCCCATCCGCTCGCCCATTCCGGGCTCGACAGTGCCACCAAGCGTGCCGAGATCGCCGCAACACTCGTTGCCGCCAAGACCGACGCCGCCGTCATCACCGACCCCGCCAGCCTCGCCTGGCTGTTCAACATCCGCGCCGGCGACATTCCCTACACGCCGGTGCCCCTTGGCTTCGCGCTGATCCGCGCCGACGCCTCGGCCAGCCTGTTCATCGACCCCGCGCGCATTCCGGTGCCCGTCAGAGCGGGACTGGGCGCAACCGTGAGCATCGCTCCGCGCGACGCCCTGCCAGACGCCCTGGCCGCGCTGGCTGGGAAGACTGTGCGGGTCGACCCGGCCGGCAGCCCAGCCTGGTTCGCTCAGACCCTGCGCGCCGCAGGTGCAACGGTGGTTGACGGCCCCGACCCCTGCCTGCTGCCCAAAGCCTGCAAGAACGCCGTCGAGCAGGAAGGCGCCCGCCGCGCCCATTTGCGTGACGCCGCGCCGCTCTGCCGCTTCCTGGCCTGGCTGGCGCGTGAGGCCCCGTCTGGCCGCATCGACGAGATCGGCGCCGCCAGCCACCTGCTGGACCTGCGCTGCGAGCTGCCGGAATTCCACGGCGAGAGCTTCAACGCCATCTCCGGCGCCGGCCCGAACGGCGCGATCATCCATTACCGTGTAAGTGCGGCCTCCAACCGCCCACTCAAGCCCAACGAGGTCTATCTGATCGATTCCGGCGCCCAGTTCGCTGACGGCACCACCGATGTCACCCGCACCATCTGGACCGGCCCTGACCCCGCGCCTGCCGAGCTCCGCGACCGCTTCACCCGCGTGCTGCGCGGCCACATCGCCATCGCCATGCTGATCTTCCCTGACGGTGTCGCAGGCCCGCACATCGACACGCTGGCCCGCGCGCCGCTCTGGCAGGTGGGACTCGATTACGACCATGGCACCGGCCATGGCGTGGGCAGCTATCTCTCGGTGCATGAGGGCCCGGCGGGCATTTCCCGGGCCGCAAAGCCGATCAAGCTCGCCCCGGGGATGATTCTGTCCAACGAACCCGGCTTCTATCTACCCGGCGATTACGGCATCCGGCTGGAGAATCTGCTCCTGGTGCAGCCGGCGCCTGAGCACTCCGCGGGCAAGCCATTCCTGCGCTTCGAGACGCTCACACTGGCCCCCTTCGACCGCGCCCTGATCGACACCACCCAACTCACCCGGGCCGAGCGCGCGTGGGTGAATGCCTATCACGCCCGTGTTCTGGCAGAGGTCGGACCAGCCCTGGCAGGCAGTGACGCCGCCTGGCTGCAAGCCGCCTGCGCCCCGCTCGGCTGAGGCGCCCCGCCAAGTTGATGCTGTTTCCGCATTGTAATCCTTCGTGGTCATCCCGACACAGTCGCGCCACATCCTCGCCACAGACGGCCAGCTAACCTGTTTGCATCGTTCGACGCAGGAGGCACCGATGGATCTTTCCTTGCTACTGCTGCCGGTCTCGGTGGTGGTATGGATGCTGTGCTACGGCCCGATGCACCGTGCTGAGGCGGCCGAGCCTCAGCGCACGCGCGACTGCCCCGAGATCGCGGCCCTGCTCGCTCAGCCTGACACCAAAGTGCCGCAGGAATAACCGGACCAGGCGGTCAGATCGTCAGGGTGCCGACCATGGCGGCGGAATAGCGCGCCTCGATCTTCGACCAGTCGAGCACGTTCCACCACGCTGCGAGATAGTCTGCGCGCTTGTTCTGGTATTTCAGATAATAGGCGTGCTCCCAGACATCGTTGCCGAACAGCGCGCGCTGGCCGTCGATGATGGGGCTGTCCTGATTGGGCCGTGGCACCAGCGTCAGCCGGCCAACCTTGTTCACCGTCACGAACACCCAGCCGGAGCCGAAAACCCCCGCGCCCGCCTTGTTAAAGGCGGATTGCAGACTTGCCAGATCGCCAAAATCCCGGCTGATCGCCGCCGCCAGAGCACCGCCGGGCTCGCCGCCCTTGCCACCCATCACCTGCCAGAACATCGAATGATTCACATGCCCGCCGGCATTGTTGCGCACCAGCGTGCGGATACTGTCCGGCACCTGGCCGAGCTTGCTCAGCAGGACATCCGCCGACATCGCGCCGAGCTTGGGATAATCCTTCAGGGCGGCATTCAGATTGGCGACATAGGCGGCGTGATGGCGATCATGATGGATCTCCATCGTCTGCGCGTCGATATAGGGCTCGTTGGCGTCGAAACCGTAGCCCAGCTTGGGCAGCGCATAGGGGCCGGTGGCCTGCGCACGGATCGGCTCTGCCCACAGCGTGGCGGCGGCGGCACCCGCGCCGAGGAGTGCAGCGCGGCGGGACAGCTGGTTCATGGCTGGCAACTCCGTTGGGCGGTCTGTTGGCACGACACTGCAACACATCACGGTCTATGTGAAAATATCGCGCCGTTGGCATTTTCAACCGCAGGCCCAGATGGCACACATCCGCTGAGACCGAGGAGCGTCCAACGATGAAATTCGCGCATTTTTCCCATGTCTGGGGCAAGCCCGGCATGACCCCGCATCAGCGCTACGAGCAGCTCTGGCGCGAGCTGCAGCTGTGCGATGAGCTCGACTACGATTACGCCTTCTGCGTCGAGCATCATTTCCGCCCCGATGAAAGCTGGATGTCATCACCCTCGCTGTTCGCCGTGGGCGCGGGCGCGCGCACCAAAAAGCTGCGCGTCGGCCCGATGGGCTATATCGTGCCCCTCTATCACCCGTTGCGCCTGGTGGAGGAGATCGCCATCGTCGACCAGATGCTGGGCGGGCGCATGGAACTGGGCCTGG